>JAKABE010000064.1 GCA_021801945.1 Acidobacteriota bacterium | reverse complement strand
ACGAAAATCCCAAGCCCTTCATCTGGACTGCCAAGGCCAGCGACATCCTGGAAAAGGTCACCCGCGCCCGCGCCGCTCTGCATAAAAGATGAAATTAACGGCGGACTACACTAGACTCAATGCACCGAGCGGCGTCATGCAGAATCCGGAAGACGAAGCGAACCACTTTTCGCGCCAGTTCATGCTTGAAAAGTGCCGCGCCATGGTGCGAGCATTCCGTAGTCATCCGTCGCTCATTCAGTACACGCTTCAAAACGAGATTGATGCGGACCTCGGCAATCCGGAGACCTTAGTGCCGCTGAAGATCATGCACGAAGAAGATCCTTCGCGCTCGGTGGTTTTGGACGACGGGTTCACCGCGCTACCGCGCTATGCTCCGCAGGCGTGGTATGCCCCCTATCACGACACCATGTACCGCAGCGACAAGGAGTCATGGGCCTATTGGTGGAACGACCATCAGGGCGCCGGCGATCAGTGGTACGACGAGTTCTACAAAGACGCCAGCCAGTTCACTTATCGGCAGCCGTTGAAGACCTCGCTGGTGGAGTTTGGCGAGATGGAAGGCTGTGCCGTGGCCGACCATCACGCCCAGATGGTTCATCAGATTGAGAGCCGCACGTTCGGCGGCGACGGCACGAGCTACGATCTCGCGGATCACGAAGAGATTCTGGCTGCCTACGATCACTTTCTCGATCGCTGGGGATTCCGAGGGGCATTTCCCACAGCATCCGATCTATTTCGGTCCATGGGCGTAAAGTGCTACCAGAGCTGGCAGCAATATCTTGAGAATGTCCGCATCTGCGACGCAATCGACTTCGCCGTCATCAGCGGATGGGAATCGACCGCCATCGAAAACCACTCCGGCATCGTGGACAACCTGCGCAACTTTAAGGGCGATCCGGATCTCATCGCCTCCAGCCTCAAACCTGTTCGCCCTGTCGCCAAGCAGCACAAGCTCTGCTACGCCGTGGGCGAACGCGCAGTCTTCGATCTCTACTTGTTGAACGAGACGGGCAAGTCTGTCGGCGGCAAGCTCCGCCTGTCCATGATTGATCCAGACAATCAGGTTACGGAGCTTGGCTCATGGGCTGTCCCGGCGCCCGTCAAAGACCAGTTCAGCTATACCCTTGAAACGGCGTTCACAGCGCCGCCTTTTGCGCGCGAGGGCATCTATCGCTTCTGTTTTAATGCGGAAAATGCGCCCCCCTCGGACTTCACTCGCGAGATTTGGGTGGCAAACACCCGGCCCAACATTGCGCGCCCCATCCAAGTGGGTGTAATCGGCATTCTGGCTTCGTTGCGTGAACAACTGGGCGTTTTGCCTGGAATCACCGTCTCCAATTTCGCCGCCGGTGCCAAGTATGACCTGATCGTGTCCAGCGGCGTCGTAAAAGGATCGAAACTCGACCGCATGGGCAGTGGACAGACTGGTCTCGAACTGCCATTTGAGAGGAACAATGCGACCGAAGCGGAGCCGCCAGGCCAAATTCCCGATGAGGTTCTTGCCGCCGTGCGCGCCGGCACGCCGATGCTGGCCGCTGTGCCGTACGATTCTCTGGCGGACGGCGTGGCCAACCAGCTTGCCGGCGCCGGCGCTTTTACCTATCACGGACAGGTGGGCGACTTGCGTGCTCCTTGGATGGGCAATTGGCTCTTCGTCCGTGAGCACCCAACATTTGCTGGCCTTCCTGTGAACTGCGTGCTTGGCGTGCATTATCAGGCCGACGGCATGCAGTCGAACGGTTTGCTGATCGAACACGCCGCCGGCGCTCCCGATCCTGAAGTGATCATGGGTTACAGCCGCGGTCACGCCCGCAGGATCGGCGCAGCCAGTTTCCTCTGCTGGGTTGGCAATTCACCCGTGCTTGTTCAACGTGCTCCGGCGTTCAGTGCCCCGCTGCAACTGCGCTGGCTCGGAAATGCCATTACGCACCTCACGAGCCAGCGTTTCTGAGGATTAACGTTCGTGAGCATCCTGTGGCATAAGCCGGTTTTGAAGCGCCACGGAGAGGCACCTTCCGGGTCTTGTGCCAATGAAGCCAACAGAATCGGTGGGGCTTTGGTCCGGACGGACGTTCTTCAACACTCTCGGACCTTCACCACCGGCTTTTTAGGATCGGGACGAAAACAACCACCGGCCTTCCTCTTCGGCACGCTCTGAGATGATCTTCGGCTTCCTCACTCCCCGCGTTGCGTCGTGTCCGGCCGCTCCGCAAAGACGGCAGTGTATGGAGTGAAGGTGCGCGACGCCGGATTCGCTATTCTCGCACACCAGCCGCGGATCTCCGGCGCCATAGGTCGACCATCCACTGCACGGCGTCCCAGGCCAGCTGCAAGCCAACGATTACGCAGACTAGCAGAAATACCATGTGAAATGCGCTGTTGATGGAGTCGAGCGTTCGGCCATAATGTGGCAGGTCCGCTGCCGGGTTCTTGAGCAATAGGTAGAGGTGTCCGGGCGCATCGGCCAGCAGGTTGAGCGGGATCAGACTGAATGCCTTTATGGCGATGTTCTGCGGCCGGTCCGGTCGCTGCCACGCGCCTCGCATCAGATCGATGAAGCGCCACGTAAGCTGGATCGCGTTGAGCGCCACGATGTACCAATAGACGGTCATCCAGATGGGCCCGAGGCAGAACGGAGATTCTTGCATGTACTTGAGTCCGGGGCCAAAGAGCAAGATTGGATGCATTGGAACCAGCAGCAGCCAGACAAGGAAGAGAATTCCGAAGATGACCTCAGCAACGGCGTGAGAGTAGCGGCGCTGGCCCTGCGCAGGAACGGCCTTCTCCAATGGAGGCAAGTCACGAGGCGACCAATTTGCATGGAATCCGGCGAGTGAGCGACATTTGCCGGGGTACCGGGCGGCGATGAACTCGATCGCCGCAAACACCAAGGTGATCCAGGCGGCGACCTCGATGAGGACGAAGGGGAGACGCAAAGCCGCCTCAGCAACGGCCTCCACGCCAGGTGAGCTGAGGACGATGGTTAAGGTGCTGACGACGACATAAATGATGACGGTCCACATGCACACCAGCCGAAGCACGTTAAGGTAAACCGGAAAGATGGCCGGCCCAATCAGGTATTGCTGCGGCTGGTATTGAGAAGCCATCTGCACCGGAGAACCGAGTCTTTGCAGCCACGCTTCAGCCTCGGCGGGGCTGAGGGTGCGGCCCAGTTCAGCCCGCTTCTCCTCGAGTTGCGATTCCAGGTTGGCGCGCAGCTCGGCGATGATGTCCTGCTGGCGGCGCCACGGCAGGTGCTTGGCCACGGCCTGCAAATAACGGTCAAGGAGTTCCATGATTCCTCCTCCTACAAAATGCTGGTGATGGATGCGTTGATTGCTTGCCACTCCTTCAGCAGCTGGCCGAGCATCTGTTCGCCCTCGCTTGAGAGGCGGTAGAAGCGCTTGTTGCGCCGGTCCTCCTCACGCCACTGGCTGACCAGCAGACCTTGGCTTTCGAGGCGTCGCAGGAGCGGATAAAGCGTGCTTTCGTCGATGGCCAAGCCCCGGCTTGCAAGCTCTTTGCGGAGCGTGTAACCGTAATGCTCCCCGCGAAGCTGCGCCAACACGGCCAGGGTGAGACACCCGCGCCGCAGTTCTAGCCGGAGGTTCTCAAAGGTGCTTTCAGGAAGCGTCATACCATGCCTCGCACACTATGTAATACATACTGTATATAACACAGTGTGTGGCGTCAAGTGTAATTTGAAAATTCGAGGCTCGCGAGGTAGAGCGCCCCTCCATTACTCCCGTCTCAGCTCTGTTCTGTGGTCTTGACCGGCATCAGTCGCGATGAGCACTTTTAGAGCGGCATCCACCCGGGCGGTTTGGTCGCATCCGTTGCTGAATAATGAAGAGATGGGCTCAGACGAGCAGAGGCAGGTATTTTTCGGTATCGATTTCGGAACCACCAACAGCGCAGTGGCAATGCTGCGGCCCGGCGGCGAAATCCAGCTCGTTCGCTTTTCCTTTCGTGGTCAAGAGATACCTTCTTGCCGTTCTGTGCTCTATTTCGAACAGTCGAAAACCGCGAGCGGCCAGCGCCGCGTGCATGGCTATTCTGGCCCTGAAGGCATTGAGCGCTACCTCGATGCCGAAGAGAAGGGGCGTTTAATCCAGTCGCTCAAATCCCACTTGTCCAGTCGCAGCCTGACCGGAACTGAAGTCTTTGGCCGCCGTCACCGGCTGGAAGAGCTCGTCACCCGTATCGTCGGCGACCTTCGCAATAGGGCAGAAGAGCAATTCTCGCGGCCTGTCAGGCGAGCCACCGTGGGACGGCCAGTGCGCTTTGTTGGCGCCGAATCAGAAGAGGAAGACGATTTTGCCGTTGCGCGCTTGCGAGAGGCCTTCATGGCCGCCGGATTCGAAGATGTGGTGTTCGAGTTGGAGCCGGTAGCCGCGGCCTCTGCCTACGAGGCCACAGTTGCCCGCGAGGAACTGATCCTGATTGGTGATTTTGGCGGCGGCACCAGCGACTTTTCACTGCTGCGCGTGGGTCCGGAGGTCCGCCGCCGCGGCCGGCGGCCAGAGGACCTCCTCGGGAATAGCGGTGTGGGGGTGGCCGGTGACGCTTTTGATGCACGGATTGTCCGCAAACTGGTGTCGCCGGCCCTGGGGTCGAACTCCGAGGCGCGTTCGCTCGGCAAGATCCTCCCTGCGGTGCCGGCATGGGTCTACGCACACCTGGAACGTTGGCACTATCTTTCCTTTCTGCGCACCAACAATGTCCGCGAGATTCTGAAGAGCGCTTGCGCCCGTGCGCTTGAGCCAGAGAAGATTGAGGCATTGATTGCGGTCATTCAGGGCGACCTCGGGTACCAGCTGCACCAGGCTGTGCAGAAGGTCAAGTTCGAACTATCGCATAAAGAGCGCGCGGAATTTACTTTCCGTGACGGTGCACTTGGCGCATCGGCGATCGAGTTGTGCATCCCGATCACGCGCGCCCAGTTTGAGAGCTGGATAGCGGAGGACCTGGCCGCGATTGAGCACAGCGTCGACGCCCTGCTAAAAGGCGCGGGCGTCGCGCCGCGCGAAGTGGATCGTGTCTTCCTCACCGGAGGCAGCTCCTTTGTGCCCGCGGTGCGGCGGATTTTTTTCAGTCGTTTCGGGAAAGATCGGATTCGGGGCGGCAATGAATTCACGTCGGTCGCTCAGGGACTTGCGCTGCGTGCGGCGGTGAGCGGCCGCTAGAAATGCGGCACAATGGGGAACCGATATCCCGGTACCGAGCGCCGACTGCGTTCTGACCAGCGAACTCGATGAGGAGAGGGCTCGAACACGGCGTCGGTCAAACTCTTTGAAGCGCACGTAATATAACTGGGAGTTTGTCGCGCGAGGAGATGACTGATTTGCTTGGATACTGGCTAGCCGAGATCGCTTCAAGCAGCGTGCCCTGGAATTCATCCAACAGTCATGGGAGATAGGAAAGCCGTTTCTGTACCTCACACATGGACACGGGCGTGCTCGAGGGATTGCGCCGGGATGAGCAAGCGCCAACGCAAGCTACTCTGGGCTGCAGATTCGCCATGTATAGCAGCCGGCAAGGACTTGAGGCGGCAATGCGCGGGATGATGCCGCTCTTGCGGCGCGCCGCGGTCTCCCGTACGGCGAAGTCGCGGAAGGGTGCTTTTGCAGCTGTTTGTCGAAGCTCACGGAAACGATGAACAGATTCCAGTGCGGTATCAGGCGTTTCGCCACTCCGTCAGGGCATCCGCATGCACGAATTATTCACCTCAGTTGCCGAGGCAAGTTCCCAACTTGCGGGCTGTCTCAATCCAGGAGTGGTCGCGCGGAACTGACTTTCGCTTGCCTGCCACTTCATCCAGCGGCACCGGTTCCGTTCCGTCGCCGCGGGCTGCCACCATCATGCCAAACTTCCCCTCGTTGATCAGATCGGCGCATGCGGTGCCAAGGCGAGTGGCGAGAATGCGATCTGCCGCGCACGGTGTGCCGCCGCGCTGCACGTAGCCAAGAATCGTCACACGCGATTCGAGGTACGTAAGCTCCTCGAGTTGTTTGGCGAGGCGCATCGTGTTGCCCTGATGCCGCGCATCAAGCGCGGCTATTTCTTGCTTGGCATCAATCTTGCCGTTCAACGTCTTGGTGCGCTCCAGTTTCTTCTCGGCACCGTCATAGATACGCGCATCATCGCGGCTCATCGCGCCCTCGGCTACGGCAACGATGCTAAAGTTTCTTCCTTGCTTGCTGCGTTGGCGAATGGCATTGGCGATCTTCTCTACGTCGTACGGAATTTCGGGAATGAGGACGACATCCGCGCCGCCCGCCAGCCCTGCGCCCAGCGCCAGCCAACCGGCGCGGTGACCCATGATCTCGGCTACGACAATGCGATGGTGGCTGTGAGCGGTACTGTGCAAGCGATCGATCGCGTCGGTAGCGATGTCCAAAGCGGTTGCATACCCAAAAGTGGCGTCGGTCATGGCTACGTCGTTGTCGATGGTTTTAGGCAAGGTAATCACGTTGATGCCCGCCCGGTGCAAGCGCAGAGCGTTCTTCGCTGTCCCGCCTCCCCCAAGGCAGACGACGCAATCGATTCCCCACTTCTTGAGATTGTCCCGGATCGCGCCGGTCATGTCTCTGGTTTCGCCGTTCATTACCATGCGGTGTGGCTTGTCGCGGCTGGTGCCGAGGATCGTACCGCCGACGGTGAGAATACCGGAAAGAGCGGCGCGGTCCAGATTGATCCGCCGGTTCTCGACCAGGCCACGAAAGCCGTCGCGAAAACCGACGATCTCCCAGCCGTAGTAGCCAAGCGCGGCTTTGCCCACGCCACGGATGGCTGCATTTAGGCCGGGGCTGTCGCCGCCAGCCGTGAGAATGCCGATGCGCTTGATCTTTGCCGCCATTAGAAACAAATATGGACGATGGTGGAGCATTTGTCGAGTCAGGCGCTGATTGCCTCAATCGCTTCAGGCGCTTCTTGAAGGCAGCCAGCGACAAACGCCGAATGCGCAGACTCAGAAACAGTACAACCCGCGATGCGATAGACATCCAAATATAATCGCTCTATGCATGAGGTGGTTGTGTATTCGCGCGGGGGCTGTCATCTTTGCGATGTAGTCAAGGCGACACTCACGCAACTTCAGAGCCGGGCCGACTTCTGTTGGCGCGAGGTGGATATCGATGCCGATCCCCAATTGCGGCAGAAGTATAACGAAGAGGTGCCCGTTGTTTTTATCGATGGCCGCAAGGCATTCAAATATCACATGGATGGGCGTCAGTTTCTGAGGGTGCTGGCGGGGAGAAAGTAGAACGAGAAGCTATCTGGGAGACTCTTGCTCTTTGGCGCTCAGCGATCCCCGCGCGTTATCATCTCGTCCTGATGGCTGCCGGTGCGCCGGCAGCCGGTATGGGCGCCCGGCGCCGAAATACAGTTGAACAATCTCCATCTGCGCGCCGCCTCCTTTATCTGCGCGAACCGGCGTACCTTTTGCCGTCAGCCACCGGCCTGCACAGCTTCGCGGCCATCTAAACTGCCGTGGAACTGGCCCGGTTTTTGCCGCCACCGCGTAGTTCTTAGCATGCACTGCTGGCTGTCATGGCGCGGCTGCGGTGCATCGCTACGCAGTCACGACGCCTTTGGCCAGCATCTGCTTGATGCCGCGCAGGGCCTGGCGAGTGCGTTCTTCGTTCTCGATCAGCGCAAAACGGACGTGGTGGTCGCCGTGGTCGCCAAAACCGATTCCCGGCGATACCGCTGTCTTGGCCTCTGTCAGCAGGAGCTTGGAGAACTCAAGCGACCTGAGTTCGCGGTAGGCCTCGGGGATCTGGGCCCAGACGAACATGGTGGCCTTGGGCTTGGCCACGGTCCAGCCGAGCTTGTTGAGGCCGTCGACCAGGACATCGCGGCGGCGGCGGTAGATCTCGGCGATCTCGCGTACGCAGTCCTGCGGCCCCTCCAGGGCTGCAATCGACGCCACCTGAATGGGCGTGAAAATCCCGTAATCAAAATAACTCTTCAGACGCGCCAGAGCAGCGACCAGACGCCGGTTCCCGACCATGAAACCTACCCGCCAGCCAGGCATGTTGTAGCTCTTGGAAAGGGTGAAGAACTCGACGGCCACATCTTTGGCGCCGGGAACCTGAAGCACGCTGGGCGGTTTGTAGCCGTCGAATGCGATGTCGGCATAGGCGATGTCGTGGATGAGATGGAAGCCGTACTCGCGGGCCAATTCCACGAGGCGGGCGAGAAAGGGCAGCTCGACGCATGCGGTCGTCGGGTTCGATGGAAAGTTGACGATGAGAGCCTTGGGGCGCGGGGTCATGCGCGGGATAAGGTCTTCAAGCTGCGCGAGAAACTGGTCCTGGTCGTGGACTGGAACGCTCACAATGTGTGAGCCGGCGATGACAGGACCATATATATGGATCGGATAGGAGGGATTGGGAACAAGTACTGTGTCGCGCGAGTCGAGGATGGCCAGACAGAGATGAGCGATGCCCTCCTTGGAGCCGATGGTCACGATGGCCTCGGAGTCGGGGTCGAGCGAGACGTCGTAGCGGGACTGGTACCAGTTGCAGATGGCCTTGCGCAGCCGGGGCAGACCGCGCGAGACGGAGTAGCGGTGCGTGGGCGGCTTAAGAGCAGCCTCGACCATTTTGTCGACGATGTGCTTTGGCGTGGGGCCATCGGGGTTGCCCATCCCGAAGTCGATAATGTCTTCGCCGCGGCGGCGCGCGGCCATCTTCATGTCGCCGGTGATGTTAAAGACGTAGGGCGGGAGACGCTGAATGCGGGAAAACTCTTCCATGGTGACTCCAGAATACAGAGATCAGAGATCAGAGAACAGAGATTGGCAATCGGTTTTTGGTTAACGGTGAATCAGCGAGGTGAGATCACCAGCCGTTGGCAGCGGGAACGCACAGGCTCACGACTGACTTCTGGCAACTGAAAACTGAATTTTCGGGATGAGGTGGGACGGAGGTCTAGGCGGCAGAAGCCGCGGCTCGAGTCGCGCGGGAGCAAAGACCATGCGTGATGGGATAGATGCTTTGGGCAGGCCGGTACATGAGTCCAATTATAGCGGGAGGGCGGAACGGATGTGAGGAGACCGGAGAACAGAGACGACAAATCCGGCAAAGGGAGATTGACATCGATACAGTTTCAATATATCTTAAGATATATCATGAATAGGTCGGAGGAAAACCGATGTTTCGACAGTTTGGTGAAATGCACGGTGAGTATTGTGAGGGCGGGGAGCGGCACCGCTTCCGCCATGGCGGATTTGGCCGCGGATGGGGCGGGCCGTTGCGTGGGTTTGGCGGAGGCCGGGAACGGTTCTTCGACGCCGGCCAACTGCGGCTGGTGATGCTGCAACTGATCGCCGATAAACCCAGCTACGGCTACGAGATCATGAAGGCGATTGAGGAGCGGCTGGCGGGCGGCTATTCCCCAAGTCCAGGGGTAGTGTATCCGACGCTGACGCTGCTCGAAGAAGAAGGGCTGGCGGTGGTTACGGCCACCGAGGGAAACAAGAAGCTCTACGAAGCGACCGAGCAAGGCAAGGAGTATCTGAAGGCCCATCGCGTGGAGGTGAAGGCGATCTTCGGACGGATCGAGGAGGCGGGACACCACTTCGGGCGCGGGCGCTCACCGCAGATCGAGAGGGCGGTAATGAACCTGCGCTATGCGCTGCGGATGCGGCTGGAGCGGGGAAACCTGACGCCTGAGCAGGTGAGCAAGATTGCCGAGGCGGTGGATGCGGCGGCACGGGCGATTGACGCGGTCTGAGCAAGGGCGATAGCAGTGGCGCGAGCGGTGCCGGAGTGAGGCGCCGCTCGGCTGGCTGCTTGCGCTTGAGGCGCGGGTGGCGCTGTGATTGCCCTCGACCCCGGACTTTATACTGAAGAGCGGCATGAGCACGTTCAAACCTGTCGATGAACAATTGGATCTGTTGCAGAAGGGCGCAGCGGAGATCATTCGCGTAAGCGATTTGCGCGAGCGCCTTGAAGAGAGCCGCAAGACGGGCCGTCCGCTGCGCGTAAAGGCGGGATTCGACCCCACGGCGCCCGACCTGCACCTGGGCCACACCGTACTGATGCGCAAGCTGCGCCACTTTCAGCAGCTTGGGCACACGGTCATCTTTCTAGTGGGCGACTTTACCTCGCTCATCGGAGACCCCACGGGCCGCAACGTGACGCGCAAGCCGCTGACGCGCGAGCAGATTGAGGCGAATGCGGAGACGTATAAGGAGCAGGTCTTCCGCATCCTCGACGCCGCAAAGACCGAAGTCCGCTACAACTCGGAGTGGCTCGGAAAGCTCGACTACGAGGGCACCATCCGGCTGACGGCGCACTTTACGGTCTCGCAGATGCTGGAGCGCGACGAGTTTCACAAGCGCTTCCAGGCCGAGCAGCCCATCAGCCTGCACGAGCTGCTCTACCCGGTGATGCAGGGCTACGACTCAGTGGCGCTGCAGTGCGACGTGGAGCTGGGCGGCACGGATCAGCGCTTCAACCTGGGCTGCGGGCGCGAGTTGCAGCGCCACTACGGCCAGAAGCCGCAGATCATCCTGATGACGCCGATCCTCGAAGGCCTCGACGGCGTGCAGAAAATGTCGAAGTCGCTGAACAACGCCATCGGCATCAACGAGCCGGCCAGCGAAATGTACGGCAAGCTCATGAGCATCAGCGACGAGCTGATGTGGAAGTATTGGGCGCTGCTGACAGATTTGAGGCAGTCGGAAATCGACGCGCTCCAGCGGGACGTAGCCTCCGGCGCGCAGCATCCGATGGATGTGAAAAAGCGCCTGGCACGGACGATTACCGCGGGCTTCAACGGCGAGGCAGCGGCTGTCAGCGCGGACGAAAACTGGGCGCGGATGTTCCAACAGAAGGAGACGGCGGAAGATCTGGAAGAGGTCAGCGTGGCCTATGCCGATGTGGCGGGGCCCGATGGCACTTCGCAGATCCGGCTACCGAAGCTTCTGGTGCAAATCGGGCTCGCGGCGAGCGGCGCAGAGGCAAACCGCAAAGTAGCCGAGAAGGCCGTGAAGCTGGATGGGGAGACAGCACCGGGAGTCGTGGTTCCAATTGGAGCGCTGCCGGCGCGAATTGTGGTGCGGCTGGGGAAGCGGGCCAAGGTCGCCGTGATCAGCTAATTTGTTGCCGCTCGGGCTCCATGTCGGGTTCGGTCCAGAGCAGGACGGCCTGCGGTAAAGAGGCGAAGAGAAAGCAGATTGCCAGGATCAGGAATACCTGCCGAAGGGACCCTGACAGGACCACACGCAGGAGCAGCGCGGACGGATTGGCTTCCAGGAAAACGCGGGCGATGGGAATCGCGACGAAATAATAGAGCAAAACCGAAGAGAAGCCATAAAGGAGCATGCGGTACGCCACGTAGTGGGCATGGTCGCGGCGATGCGTCTCGCGTTCGTCGCCACGAATGCGCGGGTCACCGGCAATCCATGTGAAGCTTAAGAAGACGACCACGAAGAGTGCGCCGAACCCGCTAACGATCCACACAGTAAGAGCGTTCGGGTGAGCGGAAAACGGGGCGAAGCCGAACGCAGCCACCATAGCGTAAAAGAGCACGACCAACCAGCGGCGTCGCGCACGCGATTCGAAGTGGATGCGGATATTTCCAACTGCGCATTCGGTATTCATGGTCGCTCCTTTTCCCGCGGCTGGCTGCCCGCATAAACCTGCTCGCTCAGCGGCTTGAGCGGTCGCGTTGAGAAGATGGCTTCAACAGGCAGGGCGAAGTACTCGGCGATCTGGAAGGCCTACTCTTTGATCCCAG
>JAKABE010000063.1 GCA_021801945.1 Acidobacteriota bacterium | reverse complement strand
GGCGTAATCTTTGAGGCGGATCGATGGCGCCTTGGAATCGAGCTGGAACGGGTTTTTGCCCTCCGCCCGCAGCGCCGGATTGTAGCGGATCAGAGGCCAGTAGCCAGACTGCACCGCCAGCTTCTCCTGCTCCAGTCCGTGCAGCAGGTCGTAACCGTGCGCGATGCAGCTTGCGTAAGCGATGATGAGCGAAGGCCCGTCATGCGCCTCCGCCTCCTGAAACGCCTTCACCACGTGCATATCGCCGCCGCCCATCGCCACCTGCGCCACATAAACCGAACCATAGCTGATGGCCTCCATGGCCAGGTCCTTCTTCGCGTTCTTCTTGCCGCTGGCGGCAAACTTTGCCACCGCGCCGCGCGGCGTGGCCTTCGACATCTGGCCGCCGGTGTTCGAGTACACCTCCGTATCCAGAACCAGCACATTGACGTTCTTGCCGGAGCCCAGCACATGGTCCAATCCGCCGAAGCCGATATCGAACGCCCATCCATCGCCGCCCAGAATCCACACGCTCTTGCGCACCAGCGCGTCGGCAATGGCCAGCAGGTTCCGTGCGTCGGAAGACTCGTTCCCAGCCAGCTTCTGGCGCAGCACTTGTACGCGCTCCCGCTGCCGCTCGATCTCCGTCTCGGTCTTCTGCGGCGCTCCGATCAACTCCGCCACCAGGCTGTCGCCCACCGCCGGGGCCAGCCGCGTCAGCAGGGTCTCCGCGAAGGCTTTCTGCTGGTCAAGCGCCGTTCTCATGCCGAAGCCAAATTCCGCGTTGTCTTCAAACAGCGAGTTCGACCACGTGGGTCCGCGCCCCTGCGCGTTGCTGGCGTAAGGCGTAGTCGGCAGGTTGCCGCCGTAGATCGACGAGCAGCCGGTCGCGTTCGCGATATACAGCCGGTCGCCGAACAACTGCGTCAGCAGCTTGATGTACGGCGTCTCACCGCAGCCCGCGCACGCCCCCGAAAACTCAAACAGCGGCTGCAGCAATTGAATGTCCTTCACCTGCGAATGCGAGAGCTTCGCCCGATCCATCTCCGGCAGGCCGAGGAAGAACTCCCAATTCTCCCGCTCCGGCTCGCGCAGCGGCGCCTGCGGCTCCATATTGATGGCCTTGTGGCTGGCGTCGCTCTTACTCTTTGCCGGGCAAACCTCCACGCATACCCCGCAGCCCGTGCAGTCCTCGGGCGAAACCTGCAGCGTGTACCGATCCTGCTCCAGTCCCCGCCACTTGGGCTTGGCCCACTGGAAGGTCGCAGGCGCCTTATCGCCCAGCTCCGCGCCGTACACCTTGGCCCGGATCACCGCGTGCGGGCAGACCATCACGCATTTGCCGCACTGGATGCACAGGTCCTTGTCCCACACCGGAATAAACTGCGCGATGTTGCGCTTCTCCCACTGCGAGCTGCCGCTCGGAAACGCTCCACCCGCCGGAATCTTGCTCACCGGAATCAAGTCCCCGCGTCCCGCGGCCATCTCGCCCAGCACCTCGCGCACAAACTCCGGCGCCTTCGCTGAGATCGCCGGAATTAGATCGAATTCCGACGAAACCGCCGCCGGCAGCTCGACCTTCTCCAGGTGCGCCAGCGCATGATCCACGGCGGCAAAGTTCTTCTGCACCACCGCCTCGCCGCGCTTCCCATAGGTCTTCTGAATCGCCTTCTTGATCTGCGCAATGGCCTCTTCACGCGGCAGCACGCCGCTGATGGCGAAGAAGCACGTCTGCATAATGGTGTTAATCCGCGAGCCCATGCCCGCGTCGCGCGCCACCTTGTACCCATCGATCACATAGAACTCGATCTTCTTCCTCAGCATCTCCTCCTGCACCGATTTGGGCAGCTTGTCCCACACCTCGGCCGCCCCGTACGGCGAGTTCAGCAGGAAGACCGCGCCCGGCGTGGCCGCCTCCAGCACGTTCATCTTTTCCAGGAAGCTGAAGTTATGGCAGGCCACAAAGCTGGCCTGGGTAATCAGATAGGCAGAGCGGATCGGGTTCGGCCCGAAGCGCAGATGCGAGGTCGTCATCGACCCCGACTTCTTCGAGTCATACACAAAGTATCCCTGCGCATAGTTCGGCGTCCCGCTGCCGATAATCTTGATCGAATTTTTGTTCGCGCCCACGGTCCCGTCCGAGCCCAGCCCGTAGAACAGCGCTCGCACCGTCTTCGGATCCTCCGTGGAGAACTTCGGATCGTAGCTCAAGCTGCTATGGCTCACGTCGTCATCGATCCCGATCGTGAAGTGGTTCTTCGGCGCCGCCTTCGTCAACTCGTCGTAGATCCCCTTCACCATCGCCGGCGTGAACTCCTTCGACGAAAGCCCATACCGTCCGCCCACCACCACCGGCGCCGCACCGCTCTGCATGGGATTTTCCGCCAGCGCCGTCACCACGTCCTGGTAGAGCGGCTCACCGGCTGAGCCAGGCTCCTTGCAGCGGTCCAGCACCGCAATCTTCCTCACCGTCTTCGGCAGCGCATTCACCATCGCCTTCGCGTCAAACGGCCGGTAGAGCCGCACCTTCACCAGCCCCACCTTCTCGCCCTGCCGCACCAACGCCTCCACGGCTTCCTCGGCCGCCTCCGCGCCCGAGCCCATCATCACCATCACCCGCTCCGCATCCGGCGCACCGCAATAATCGAACAAACGATAGCTGCGGCCGATCAGCTTCCCTACCTGGTCCATCACCCGCTGCACAATCTCCGGAACCGCCGCATAGAACGGGCTGCAAGCCTCCCGCGCCTGGAAGAACACATCCGGATTCTGCGCCGAGCCGCGAATAAACGGCCGGTCCGGGCTCAACGCGTTTTGCCGGTGCCGGATAATATACTGGTCGTCCACCAGCGCCCGGATCGTCTCGTCGCTAATCGGCACAATCTTGCTCACCTCGTGCGAGGTGCGAAAGCCGTCGAAGAAGTGCATGAAAGGAATCCGCGCTTCGAGCGTCGCGATCTGCGCCACCAGCGCCAGGTCCGCGGCCTCCTGCACCGAGTTCGAAGCCAGCATGGCCCAGCCCGTCGAGCGGCAGGCCATCACGTCCGAGTGGTCGCCGAAGATCGACAGCGCATGAGTGGCAATACTGCGCGCCGTCACGTGCATGGTTGCCGCCGTCAGCTCGCCGGCAATCTTGAACATGTTGGGAATCATCAACAGCAGTCCCTGCGAGGCCGTAAACGTCGTCCCGAAGGCCCCAGCCTGCAGCGCCCCGTGCAGCGCGCCCGACGCTCCGCCCTCGCTCTGCAGCTCTTCCACCACCGGCACCGCGCCCCAAATGTTCTTCTTCCCCTCCGAGGCCCACTGATCGGCCCACTCGCCCATCGGCGACGAAGGGGTAATGGGAAAGATGGCGGCAACTTCCGAAAGACGGTAGGCAACCGAAGCCGCGGCCTCGTTCCCATCCATAATGACCATCGCTTGTTCACTCATTCGCTTAGCCTCACAGCGCGGACGTGGAGCAAGATCGCCCGCTACTGTGAGTCTCAGCATTTGCGCCCGTCAAGAGCAGTGATGCGTGACACAAAATGAATTATTTCCCGTATTGTGAACAAGGGCTCAGGCCTCAATGGATGTGATGGCATTCCTCGATGCGCCCGCTCCCTGTTGGCTTGCACTGCGGAAGTGCGCGCAGATGAGAATTGGACCACGTTCCAGGTAGAGGGCGGGGATCCGGGCGAAAGAAAAGTGGGCGTGAATTGGGAAGCAAGGTACTCGGCGAGAGGGCGGATCTCGATTCTCACGCACGTCCCAGGCACCGGCCCTAACCGTCGGTGGCGCAATGCGGCGCTGAAGGGATGCGGCACGAGACCCATCCAGTGGATGGCCTCATGCCGATAAAGCCAACAGGATCAGAGAGGCTTTGGAGTGGTTCTCCCAAGCCGATGGAACTCCGGGAGCGTATCCGTGCGGCGGATGCGACCCAGAGGTTGCGCTCGACTCTACACCTATCCGGGAGCAGCTCCAGCATTTGCGGGATCTGTTAGAGCGCTCCCGGACTTTCACCTCACCTTGCGTGTCCCCACCCAGTGTGGGTTGGGGAATAAGAATCCACTCAGTACAGCTAGGCTTCGAGCTTGATCTGTTGATGGAGCCGGATGTCCGCCGACGATGAACCTAGCATCAGATCAAGGCTACCGGGATTGACGACGAATTGGTGCCGCTCCTCATCCCAATAGCGCAGGGCATGGTCGTCCTGGCCCAGAGTGAAGCGCACGGTCGTACTGGCTCCGGCAGCAAGATGGACACGCTCAAAGCCCACAAGCTGTTTGATGGGGCGTTGTACGAGTCCATCCACGACATGGACGTAGAACTGGACAATCTCATCGCCGTCGCGCTTGCCGGTATTGGTGAGCTGCATCTGCACGTTGACGCTGCCACCGGGCGCAAGGGTGTTGCCAGTAACCTGAAGATCAGAGTACTGGAACGCGGTGTAGCTCAGGCCGTGGCCGAACGGGTAGAGCGGCGCACCCTGAAAGTACATGTAGGTGCGGCCATAGCGGATGTTGTAGCTATGCAAATCGGGCAATTCCGACTCGTGGCGATACCAGGTTGTGTCCAGCTTTGCGCCGGGATTGTAAGCGCCGAAAATCACATCGGCCAACGCGTGACCTTGTTCCTGGCCTAGGAAGATGCCGCCCACAATGGCGGGAAGATTGTCCTGTTCCCAGATAACAGAGACCGGACAGTTGGAAGAGATCACCAGAATGGTCTTGGGGTTAGCCGCGTGAATGGCTTGCACCAGCTCGTGTTGCACACCGGGCAGGTGGAGGAAGGTGCGATCCAATCCTTCGCGGTCGATTTCCTGGTCGGCTCCAACGAAGAGAAGCACTGCATCCATGCCACGCGCGGCGTTGACGGCGGCGGCAAAAAGCTTCTCATCCATCTCGCCGGCTACGCTGCAGCCGGGTTGATAGACAATCTGGACTTTGCCATTGGTGAAGGTCTTGGCAGGCATCAGCATAGCGCCTTCTCGATGCCCGTGTTCATGTTTCTCTTTGGTCTCCACGGGCGGAGCGGGCGGCTGAATGCCGAATTGCTCAAGGATGCCGTCCAGCGGAGAAACCAAGTGCAACGGACGCCCGCTGTAGTTGCCGAGGTGGCAGGTGGCAGCCATAGGGCCAATCACGGCCAGCTTAGTAATGCTTTTCGCGTCCAGCGGCAGGGTGTTGCTCTCGTTTTTAAACAGGACCACCGACTGACGGCCCACCTCGCGACAGAGATCGCGATGCGCCGGACTCTCCAGGCAGGAGATGGGAATGGTGTGGTACGGGTTCTGCTCCTGGGGATCGAGGTCGCCCATCAGGATGCGGCCTGTCAGCGAGCGGACGAGAGAACGGTCGATGGTTTCTTCGCTGATGAGCATCTTGTCCACGGCCTCCCCGAGGTAGCGGGGGAGCGTATTACCGCAATTGATGTCGCAGCCGGCATTGACGGCCAGGGCCGCGGCCTCGGCATAGGTCGGAACAAAATGATGGGTGCGCGTGATGTCTCCCACGGCATCGCAGTCCGACACCACGTAGCCGCGAAATCCCCATCGGTTGCGTAGCAATTCGGTCAGCAGGAACGGACTTGCCGTGGTCGGAATCCCGTTCATCTCGTTATAGGAACTCATCACCGTAAAGGCGCGCCCCTCGCGCACGCAGGCTTCGAAGCCGCGGCTGTAGTACTCCCAGAAGCTGCGCGGATCCACCGTGGCCGAGGTCTCTTCGCGGTCATTTTCAGTGTCGTTCGCGATGTAGTGCTTGGCGCATGCCACGCCCTTGAGGTAGCGCGGATCGTCGCCCTGGATACCACGAATCGTTGCCACCGCGAGCTTTGCCACCAGCAGCGGATCTTCGCTGTAATTTTCGCCGATGCGTCCCCAGCGAGGATCGCGTGTGCCCATATTCACGGTGGGCGGCGAGAAGTTCGCCAACCCCTGGCCGTCCTTCTTGTGCCATGCCCACACTTCGTCGGAGACGGCCGTAAAAACGCGGTGAATCAGCGCAGGATTCCATGAGCAGCCCATTGCCAGGGGCAGTGGGAATGAGGTGATCGGCCCCTTGTGGATGAGGCCGTGCAGCGCCTCGCTGGCATAAAAGTTGAAGGCCGGCAGATTCAATCGTGGAATCGCCGGCGCGTAGGTACCAAACTGCGAAATCTTCTCCTTGAGCGTCATCTTCGCGACGATGCCGGCCGCGCGGCTGCGCGCTGCCTCAAAGTGCTCCATAGCAATCGGCCCGGTATCGAGCGCGGTATTGGCGCTGGCATCGGCGGTGCTCGGGACGGACTGTGCTTCGGCATGCCCCGCCAGATGCGTACTCGTGGCCGCCGCCGCGGCGCCGTAGCCAGCAAGCGTAAGAAAGCGACGGCGACTTACGTTTGAGCGAACTTTTGAATCCCTCTCTGCCATAAACTAATTCCCCCCAAATAACGAGATCCAATGATCGGTAAAATACGGACCACCCAATTCTAGCGCACCACTTTCCGAGGCAGAAATGGGCTGTGGCAAACCCTGGCAGGGAAATGCATGTGCTGGTTTGGAATCGCTCTCGTTGCCATCAGCGATGGAAGCGGCCCACCATGACGCCCTTGCCGAGCACGTGTCCGGCCATGGCTTTGAGAACCTCCGCTCGCGTGGCGTCCGGTCCCAGATCCAGCTTGGTATTCAGAGCATAGAGCTGGAAAAGGTAGTGATGATAGGGTCCAGCCGGAGGCGCGGCGGGGCCCATAAAACCAGGAAAGCCACGCGTATTCTTTCCCTGGGTTGCGCCATCGGGCAACCGGGCTACGTTGGGTACGCCTTCCGGAAGCGAGCGGTCGGCGCCGGGGATGTTAAAGATCATCCAGTGCAAAACTTCAACGGGCGATTCGCGCATCGCGGTGTCAGGATCCTCGAGCAGCAGCGCAAAAGTCACGGTGCCGGGCGGAACGTGAGTCCATTCAAGCGGCGGAGACACGGGAGTTCCCGCGGCATCCGCCGTAAATTTTTTGGGAATGATTGCGCAATCCGCAAATGCGGGACTGGTGAGCGTCAACCCCGGCCCCGCGGCAGTCCTGGCTGCTCGTTGTCCGCTGGCCGGCGCCGCCAGGAGCGCCGTCAGAAGCAGGAAGCCCACGAATCGTCTGTTCATTTTGACCTCCATTTATTTGTTGCCCCGATAGAAGACGCGCCAGATCTTTCCATGCTGGCTTTCGGTAATGTAGAGCGAGCCATCCGGCGCTTGAGCCAGGCCATCCGGGCGCGCAGCCGCATTGCTGGGCGACATCAGTGGAGTCTTGCCCATGAAACCGCTGGCAAAAACCTGGAACTTGCCTGAAGGCTTGCCATTCTTGAACGGCTGAAAGACTACGTTGTAGCCGGCCTGCGGTATCGGAGCCCGGTTCCACGAGCCATGGAAGGCGATGAAGGCTCCGCCGCGGTACTGCGCGGGGAACTGATGGCCGCTATAGAACATCACGTCCACCGGAGCCCAGTGGGCCGGATAGCTGGCGATAGGAAGCGTGTATTGGTTGCAGTGATCGGCATCCTTGCCATTGCCGCCGTATTCGGGATTCAGGAACTCCTTTTGGGTCACGTAATTGAAGTCGCAGTAGGGCCAGCCGAAGTTGGAACCCATGACGGCGCGATACATGACCTCAGCCGGCCAAGTAGCGTTGTCTTGGGCGGTGAAGTACTTGGGCCAAAGGGTGTTGAGCTGATCGCGGTTGTTCATCACGATATAGAGTGCGCCATCGTGCCAAGTCAGCGCCGGGAACTGCCGCAGCCCGGTGGCAAAGCGCACTCCGTCTGCCAGAGTCTGGTTGAGCTTGTTGGCGTCAAACCTCCAGGCACCACCATGTTCTTTGAGGATCGGGCAAGGACGCATTCCCGGCGATCCGGGGAAGCGGTCATGCACCTGGCAGGCATTGGACGGAGCACCGATGTTGATATAGAGGTGTCCGCTATGGTCGAAGGTCAGCCCTTTGTCCTGATGTTCGTTCTGGACGGGAAGGCCAGTGACGACCATCTGGGGCGGCCCGCTAGGAGTTAATTGCCCTGGCGACCACTTGTAGCGTTCGACAGACACGGGCGTAGCGAAGTAGAGATAGCCATCATGGAAGCCGATGCCCGTGACACTGGCGTGACCAAAATGGTGCTGCACGTTGAAGCGGCCATTGCCGGTGGAATCGTGCAGGGAAACGATGCCTCCGTTTTGCAGGGCGACGAAGAGATCACCGTTGGGTGCGACGACTGCGTGGCGCGCGGCTCCTAAATTGTTGGCCACCACCAAAGCGCAGAATCCGGGCGGCAGGGTGATGCCGCCATTATCTTTGTCGCAGGCTGGGGAAGGAGCTGCGATAGCAGGAAGACTGGCAATGCACAGGAGGGCAAAGCCCGCGACAAAACTATATTTCCAACGCCGGAACAGACGAGTCATCGAATAAAACCTCCACACTACCCACTTTATCGAGGAGGCTCCGTGCCTGTCATTCTTCAGGCACGGCAATGTTGACATAAGGCGAAGTCTATTCCATCAGAGAATGCCTGGTAGGGCATGGCCAAGTAGGACACTCTCCGTTGTTCTGCTGCTGGCGTAGTGGATCATTCAGAATTCCGAGAGTCCGCTTCTTACGCCCCCAAGCGGGGGCTTGGCCTACGGCTTACGCCTGCGGCTACCATCTTGCACCCGCGGCGCGGTCGCGAGCAGGAATCATAAGGTCGAGGTCCTTGGCGCGCTCCGCTAGGCGCTGATCCACTTGCGTAGTTGCCGCTGGGCGGGCTTTTCCACAAAGTGCAGCGCCAGCACGGCCAGTGCGATGAGCAGACAGTAGCTGAGCCAGGGATCGAAGCGGTCCAGCCCCAGACGGTTCAGCACATGCGAGCCGTGGATCAGATTCCAAAAGTTGAAGTGCAGCAAATAGAGGCAATAACTGGCTTCACCCACAAAGACCAGCGGTCGCGCGCCCAACAGGCTCGACAGCGGATTTTCTCCCGCCAGCCCCAGCACGATGCACCCGAACAAAGGCATCAGCAGCCCGTCGTGGACCAAGGCAAACGGAACCTCGGGGCCAAGGTACAGCAATCCGAGAATTGCTCCGAACCCGAAGACTCCCAGAAAAAAGCGCGTGCGGTGGGCACGCTCGATCATTTGATCCAGAGTCGCCAGCATCACCCCGAAGACAAAGCTGGCCAGGTGCGGCAGGGGGGTGAACTTGAGCGCCTGCAACCATGGGCCGTAGCTCCAACGGTCGGGATGCGCAATGCCATCGGGGTTCAATGCGATGTAGAGGGTGCCCGGAATGAGCCCCAACGCCCACACACCGGCCATCTTGGTCAGGTAGGGAGCGATGCTGGTGGGCCGCCGCCACTTGGCCATCCAGGGGAAGATGAAGTAAAAGAAGGCCTCGGCGGACATGGTCCAGGCAGGGGTGTTCAGAAAGGTGGCGAGCGCCGGCACCCACCCCTGAAGCAGAAGAGGCGTCAGCGCCAATCCCAACCAGAACATCCCGTGAGTATGGGTCTTGTATTCCGCTCCGAGCACCTGCCAGCTCAGCAGCAAGCTCAAAAAGTAAATGGGATAGATCCGGATCAGCCGCGACTTCCAAAAGCGGACCTTATCCAGTTGGCCGGCCCGCGCGCGCTCCGAATAGTTATAGGCCAGCACAAACCCCGAGAGCAGGATGAAATAGCTCACGGAGGCGTAGCCGGCATTGACGATCGGCGCCAGAACGCCGAACCATTGGGGATTGGAGAAATGAAAGAGGACGATATTGATGGCCGCGAAACAGCGCAAGCCGGTCAACGCATGCAGGCGGGCTGGTCTGCGCATTTCCACGAACAATTTAGACCTCTCCGCATGGGCTGATCCGAAGATCAGCTCTTGCGGCAAACCACGAAAAGGAAACTACTTTTAGTTTCTCACAGCTTGAGGTCAACGGCTAGTACGGCGATGGCGTGCTTCGGAGACTGGATTCAGCCCCGGGGAGGGTTAGAGACTCGCACTCGAACCAGTCAGAAGAACAGCACTCCAAATACCCGTCACGCAACTATGCGGACAGGATTATTAGTCGGCAACCGCGCTTTCGGCGCGCACCAGCGACCCGACTTTTTCGCCCAGTACCACGCGGCGTATGTTCCCCGGCTGGTTCATATTGAAGATGATCATGGGCATGTTGTTGTCCTTGCACAGGCTGACGGCGGTCAGGTCCATGACTTTGAGACCTTGGCGGAGGATGTCCATGTAGGTGATCTCGTCGTACTTGACGGCGTCCTTCACGCGCACCGGATCCGCATTGTAGATGCCCTCGACCTTAGTGCCTTTTAAGAGCACGTCAGCCTTGATCTCCATGGCGCGCAAGCTGGCCGCCGTATCGGTGGAGAAAAACGGGTTCCCTGTACCAGCGGCAAAGATGACCACGCGACCCTTTTCCAGATGGCGGACCGCGCGCCGGCGGATGTAGGGCTCAGCCAACTGGTTCATAAACACCGCGGTCATGACCCGGCACTGTACGCCGCGTTTTTCCAGAGCATCCTGCAGCGCGATGGCGTTGATCACGGTGGCCAACATGCCCATGTTGTCGGCGCTCACGCGGTCCATCTCCCGGGCCTGTTCCTCGACGCCGCGGAAGAAGTTACCGCCGCCCACAACGATGCCGACTTCCACGCCCAGTGCGTGCACCTCGGCGATTTCGCTGGTAATTCCCGCTACTTTATCGGCGTCCAGGCCAAAGCCGCGATCCCCGGCCAACGCCTCGCCCGATAACTTGAGAACGATCCGCTTATACATGCCTTTCCGAGTATCGCATACGAGCGAAGCGCCGCGCTGCCCCGGCCGGGCTGGCGATTTCGGGCAGTTACTGTGTCCCAAAAAACGACCCCGGCCAAGGCCGGGGTCGCCATCTTCCTGCCAAACGGAGGTTAGGCACGCAGTTTTCCGGTTGCGCGGTCCACTTCCTTCAAGCGCGCCGCCTTGCCTCGCAGTCCGCGGATATAGAACAACTTGGCGCGGCGCACTTTATAGCTGCGGATCTTCTCAATCCTCTCAATGACCTTGGAGTTGAAAGGAAAGATGCGCTCCACGCCCTGGCCAAAGCTCATCTTGCGCACCGTGAAGGTGCCCTGGGGGCCGTGATTGACGGCGATAACCAAGCCCTCGAAGGCCTGCAAACGCTCCTTATCGCCCTCCTTGATCTTTACCTGAACACGAATCTGGTCACCGGGCGCAAACGCCGGCAAATCGGTGCGCTGGAGCTTATCGGCTAAGCGCTGCATTACTGGATGAATTGACATAGTGACTTCCTGCAATTGAACTCAGAAGTTCAAGTTTATCAGAGAACTGCCGTCTGCTGCTAATCGCCCTTCCGTTGTCTTCCAGGCCCAATTGCGGCGCCTCTCAAGGAGCGTACGCTTCGGCCAGAATTGACGCTGGCCGGCCATCCTGGATTGCCTTCCACTCTCGCCGTTTCTGAGCCGGTGGAGCAGATTGTTCTCGCGAGCCAGTGCGGCTTTGCATCGCTCATCCGCAGCCGCGGATGCTCTTCATGAAGCTCATGGTGCAATTCATCCACCTTCGTCCGGGCCCTGCCCAGAGCCTTTCGCCCGGCGGCGGTAATCGTATAGATGCGCCGTCTGCCGCCGCCCTGATTCCCCGCGCGTGACCGCAGCAGGCCGGCTTGCTCCAATCCGTGTAAAAGCGGGTAGAGCGTACCCGGCCCGATTCGATAGCCGTGGCGTTCCAACTCCGCTTTCATCGCCAATCCGAAGATCGGCTCCTGAGAGGCGTGTGCCAGCACGTGAATGCGAATCAATCCGTAAAAGAGCTCCCGTTTGTGGTTCGTCACACAGTTCAATATAGCCTTCGCCACCAATCTTGCCTCACCCACGAGGCGCAAACCAGCCTTCGCCTGGCCTACGTCGGAGCGATACACGCCATGTGATGTGGATCACGGTAACCCATCTCGCCATTAGAGGAAGATGTCCTTAATTGGGTTGGGGACTCTTGTGAAGCGATTCCTTGAGTGCATCGCGGTTCTTAGCTG
>JAKABE010000062.1 GCA_021801945.1 Acidobacteriota bacterium | reverse complement strand
GGATGGCAGCCGGTTCTTCAACGACGCGCGCCAGGTGAACGGCTCGCTGGTATCCACGTATCAAACGCCCTTCGTTGAGGTTGCGTGGACGGTTCATCCGGGGTTGACCTGGAAGGCGGAGTATAACTACTACGGCTACGGCGAGGGAGGACCTTCCGGTCCGGAGTATTGCAGCACCTCTACGGGCTCGGGAGCAACTCCGGTTCCGTGCACCTCGCTGCCCTATCAGACTGGACGAACGATATCGCCGGCGGGTGAAACCGCGCCGAGGAACTTTCACGCCAACAACGTGACCATGGGGGTGCACTACCAGTTCTAGCGGCAGGCCTGATTGAGGCGCAGGTTGCCGGGGTGAATCGGAGCCGGGGCTTTACCGATCCCCCCATCTTTTAAAGGGAGGAATTGCCGCGAGATGAGAGGATGCCGGCGCGGCGCACGCGGAGTAGAACGCACTGTTTGTAAAGAGCGTACATGGCTGTTGGCGCTTGTAGCGCAGCCGGCCACGGAGGTCAGTTAGGAGTGTTTCGCCATGAGCAAGACGATTCGGTATGCAGGGGTGCTGGCTGCGGCAATTTTTCTGACCGGCACCATGGGCTTAGCTCAATCATCAGGGCAAGCGACGTATAGGGGCAAGTGCCAGGGCTGCCACGGGACATCGGGCGTGCCCTTTCCGGGGATCGCCAAGATGATGGGCGTGAAGTCCATTAAAGATCCGGCGATGAAGAAGCTGACCGCGGCGCAGATGATCGCGGCCACGGAGAACGGCAAGGGCAAGATGCCGGCGTTCAAAGGCAAGTTGACAGACGCGCAGATCAAGGCGGCGGTGGACTACTTCCGCACCTTCATGAAGTAGGCATGCGCGAGAAAGAGCGTGCGATGGCGCGTTAAGGCCGTATCGCACGGCGCGCAGGCCGTGCCTGCGCGCTTTCGCAGGCAGACGAGTCAGGCGCAAGAGTTGTGGAGTGGCCTCAATAAAGAGAAGGAGTAGGACAATGAAGAAAAGAGTGATCCGGTCACTGCTGGTTTTGGCTGCGAGTGTGTGTCTAACCGGCGCCATGGGATTGGCGGAATCGGGCCAAGCGATCTTCCAGGCTCACTGCCAGATGTGTCACGGCGCCAAGGGTGTTCCCAATCCGGGCATGGCCAAGATGCTGGGCATTCCTTCGGCTACCTCTCCGGCGGTTAAAAATCTTACCGCTGCGCAGATGTTTGCCGTGGTGAAGAACGGCAAAGCCAAGATGCCGGCGTTGAAGGGCCAACTATCCGATGCGCAAATCCAGGCTGCGGTAGCGTACTTCAGGACCCTGACTAAGTAAGAAGGCAAGAGCCAGGGCGAGGCAGGCAAGAACGGTCGCGAACGGGGTGGAAAGCCCGGGGTTCCCAGCAAGAGGTCTTCGTTGCATGGGTGAACCGCCGGCTCGCCGGTTGGCGAGAGAGGGCCGGCGGGGATTTGCAGCCACGCGAGTGGCCCTGTCGAAGCGGTCGGCAAACGGCGCGGCCAAGTGGCGAAAGGACTGTGGCGGCGAACAAGGCGATTGACAAGCGTTCGACGGTGGGTTTAGGTGTTGAATGCGATTCCACAATTGCCATTGTTCCCCAACCCAGCAGGAAACAGGGGCGGGGCCATAAAAGTTGGATCAGCTCGTAAAACTCAAGGAGGTACGCGATGAAGGACGTGATTCGGTCATTGGTAGTGATGGGGTTGGGCGTGTGTCTGGCGGGTTCAGTGGGCTTCGCGCAATCCTCGGGCAAAGCGGTGTACGAGGCACATTGCCAGATGTGCCACGGGGCCAAGGGTGTTCCTAATCCCGGCATGGCCAAGATGATGGGCATTTTGCCGACCAACTCCCCCGCGATGAAGAATCTTTCGGCGGCAGAGATGTTTTCCGCAGTCAAGAGCGGCAAGGGCAAGATGATGGCATTCGGCAGCCGGCTGACGGACGCGCAGATTCGCGCAGCGGTGGACTATTTCCGCGCACTGATGAAGTAAGAGCGAAAAAACAGGGCTGCGTGTGAAGTATGAACGCGGGAACGCGGCGGTGTTCGCGGAGGAGACGGGGCAGGAGTGTCTTCCGAACCGCGCAAGATTATTCTTTTGGCTCATTGAGAGTTTTGCGGTTGAGACGAAGCTGTTTGCGGATGTCGGCAGCTTTCCTGGAAAGGGGGATATGCCGCAGTTGTCGTAAAGATTGGGGTACGAGCATTGATCGAGGCGCGCGGACCGCGATAAGGTAACCTAGGACGGAGCATGAGGAAGAACCCGCGGAAGCGGGATTCGAAGGCAAGTTCCGGCCGGCTACAGCGGTTCCACAATTGCTATTTTCCCAATCTTTTTGCAGGCAACCGGCCGGGGCCATGAATTGCGGAATCGCTCCAATTAAATTCAAGGAGTCACGCAATGAGATACATGATTCGTTCGCTGTTGGTGGTGATGTTAGGAGCTTGTTTGTGCGCTCCAGTGGGCCTGGCTCAATCCTCAGGCGCCGCAATCTTCAAAGCCAACTGCCAAGTCTGCCATGGTCCCAGCGGCATCCCCAATCCCACCATGGCGCGTCTGTTGGGCGTCCCGGCTGTCACAAGTTCGCAGATGAAGAAGTTGACGCTTCAGGAGATGGTTTCGACGGTGACAAACGGCAAGGGCAAGATGCCGGCGTGGAAGGGCAAACTGACGGATGCGCAGATCAATGCCGTGGTAGCTTACTTGCGCACCCTCACCAAGAAGTAAGCAGCACAAAGGATCTGGAATGCTGAACCAAGCCCGCCATACACGGCGGGCTTTTTATTTGAGGGGGGCACGATGGCGTTGTTTCAGAGAATTCGCGAAAATTGGGTGCGGCCGGCGCTGTTCTTCGGCAACAATCCGATCAGCCTGGCCGGCGGCGCCATCACGACCGCATCGGGCGTAACCGTCATCGGCTTTTGGGTCATCGAACTGCTCGGCCAGGGAATCAACAACCCCTATCTGAACATCATCTTTTCCTTTCTGTTGCCAGCGCTCTTTGTCTTGGGGCTGATTCTGATTCCCATCGGGATGCTCCAGCGCCACAGAATGCTGCAGAAGACGGGGCAGATTCCGTCGGTGTTCCCCAAGATCGACTTCAACGACCGGGTGTTTCGCCACGGTGTGGATATTGTCCTGGTGGCTACGATTGCGAATCTTTTGGTGGTGTCGATTGCCAGCTACCGCGGGGCTTCGTATATGGATTCGCCACAGTTTTGCGGGCAGGCATGCCACGTGATGAATCCGGAGTACACAGCGTATAAGATCTCGCCGCACTCCCATGTGGCGTGTGTGGAGTGCCACATCGGGCCGGGTTTGGAATCGTTCTTCGCGGCTAAGGTGGAGGGCACCAAACAGGTATTTGAGGTGATGACGGACAGCTATCCCCGGCCGATCCCTGTGCCGGTGATGAACCTGCGTCCGGCGCGCTACACCTGTGAGAGCTGTCACACGCCCAACAGGTTCGACGGAGATCTGCTGATGGTGTTTTCGCGCTTCGGCAACGATGAAAAGAACACCGAGACCCAGACCGTGCTGATTCTGCACCTGGGCGGGGTGAATTCGTTCTCGCAGCGGAGCGGGATTCACGGGGTACACCTGGGCCATATCGAGTACATTGCCACCGACAAGAGCCGGTCTAAGATCCCCTGGGTGGAGGTGGTGCATCCCAACGGGACGAAGACCGTGTATAGTTCTCTGCCGCCGGGCAGCGCTCCTCCCAAGGGAGAGCGGCGGGTGATGGACTGCATCGACTGCCACAACGCCGCGGCGCACACCTTTGTGACTGCCGAACAGGCCATCGACCGGGCCATGAGCCAAGGCGCGATCAATTCCGACCTGCCCTGGGTGCACAGGGAGGGATTGAAGCTGCTGAAGGCCAGCTATACCAGCCAGACCCAGGCGCGGACGGAGATTCCGGAACAGCTTACGGCCTTTTACCGGACCGGATTTCCACAGGTATTGGCGTCGCAAGGCGCGGCGGTGAGCGCGGCGGGCAAGGCGCTGGTGGCGCTCTACTCCGAGAATGTGTTTCCGTATATGAAGGTGAGTTGGGGAACCTATCCGAATCACATTGGGCATATGGACTATCCGGGGTGTTTTCGCTGCCACGACGGCAACCATGTGGCCAAAGACGGCGCGGCGATCCCCCAGGATTGTTCGGTATGCCACAACCTGCTGGCTGTGGATGAGCCCAAGCCTCAGGTTCTGTCGGCTTTGGGCATTCAGTAAGCGGTAAGCCGGCAGCTTGAAGTGGCGCCGGCTTGCCCCGGCCGTCAGGAGGCGAGATCTCCGGCAGTGGGCGCGCCTCAAGCCCTGCACTATTGCTCCGTCCTAAGAATCTGCTATCCCATCACACTCAACCGCTATACAATCAGTGCGAAGCGCAATGCATCGTAGAGCGCCGCTCAAACGACGCAGGGGAGCCGAACTGGTCCGTTTAGGAGGAGAGGAGCGACTCCCATTACGTGTGTTCGGAAGAGGCGCGATGGTTGCTGAGACAGCGTACGGCGAGGCACATGGCACAGAGACGAAGGTTGGTTCTGCCGCTTGCAATTCTTCTGCTGGGTTGTCTTGGAGCAGCCTTTGCGCAGACCGAACCGTCACGGCTGGCGGGCGATTGGCGCAGTAGCGGAATGGCGGCGCTGGCCGGCAGCAAGCCGCCCTTGAGCGTAACGGGCACGGACGAGGGCGCGGCGCCGACCGGGGAGATGCTGAACCGGATGCTGCTGCTGCTGGAACCGTCGGCGGCGCAGAAGCAGGCGCTGGCCACGGAACTTGCCAACCTACAGGATCCTTCTTCGCCGGTATACCACGATTGGCTTACGCCGGCGGCTTTCGCCAGTAAGTACTCGAATTCCACAGCGGATGTGGCTGCGGTTGTGGCATGGCTCCAGAGCGAGGGGTTTCAAGTGCAGCCTCTGCCCGCGGGGCGTGGATGGGTCGAATTTTCAGGTACGGTTGCCCAGGCTGAAAACGCCTTTCGCGTCAAGATTGACAACGTAAGCACGGCAAGCGGAGCCGCGCGCCCCGTGGCGATGGGAGTGATCTCGGTTCCTGCCGCGCTGAAGCCGGTGATCGCGGGGCTGGTGTCGTTGGATGGAATCGTGTCCACGCCCGCGCTGACGGCGCCGGAGCCGGTGGAGGTTTCCGCCGCGACACTGGAGGCAGAGACTTCGCCCGGGGGGGCGGATGCTCTGACGCCGAGGCTGGTTGCGCAACTCATCCATTTGAATGGGCTCGAATCGAAAGGCGTGGAGGGCGCTGGGCAGAGCATCGCTATTGTCTCGCAGAGCGATGTGAACAGCAGCGATGTGGCCGCATACCGCGCGGCGTTTGGATTGCCGGCATCTGCGCTGAGCGTGAAGCTGAGCGGCCCTGATCCTGGATTGACGGACGGCCAGGCGGAGGCGACACTGGCCGCATCCTGGGCCGGTGCGGCGGCTCCCAAGGCGCAGATCGTGCTGGTTCCGGCGGCCACGACCAGCGCCACGGATGGCGTGGACCTCTCGCTGGCGGCCATCGTAGACCAGGACTTGGCGACGACCGCGGCGCTGGGTTACTCCAGCTGTGAAGCGGAGCTGAGCCCGGCGCACCAGGCGTTTTACACGGCCGTATATCAGCAGGCGGCTGCGGAGGGAATCGCGGTGATAGCGGCGGCGGGCGACAGCGGCGCAGCGGCCTGCCACGTGGAGGGAAGCGCAGCGCCGGTGAGGACCGGCTACGCGGTGAACGCACTGGCGTCGACGTCCTGGGACACGGCGGTTGGAGTGGCGTCGTTTGGCTCCTCCGGACCGGCGGCAGGGAACCAGGCGCTGGCCGCGTGGTCGCCGCTGAACGCGGCGGATCCCGCCGATGCGGGCGGCGGAGGCAGTAGCGCGCTGTACGCGGCGCCGAGCTGGCAGCCCGTCCCGGCGCATGCCGTGACGGAGACGACCAAGACGGGGAAGCACAACCGGCTCTTGCCGGACCTGGCACTACCCACGGCCATCGATTCCAGCGCCAATCCCGGCCTGGCTTTCTGCTTGAGCACGGGCTCCTCAGCTGCGAGCGGCTGCACGCTGATGCGCAGCGGAGGCAGCGCGGCTGCGGCGAGCATCTTTGCGGGAATCTCCGCGCTGATTGACGAAGAGCATGGAGTGCAGGGCAACCTTGATCCCGGCCTCTATGCGCTGACTGTGCAGAACGGAGTCTACACCGATGTGCAGCAGGGCAGCGCGCAGCTGAAGTGCACGGCGGGCAGCCCCGATTGCGGAACTGCGGGAACGATCGGGTATTCCGCCAACGCGGGCTACGATCTGGCGACGGGCCTCGGCGTGCCGAATGCAAAGACGCTGGTGAGCTCATTCGCCGTCCCTGAGGTTACGGGCTCGGGGTCGACGTCGGTAACGCTTGCGATTTCGCCCGTGCAAACCAGCTACAACCCCTCAGCGTCCATTACGCTGACGGCCACCGTTACCGGAACTGCTGGCACCACGCCGACCGGAACCGTAACATTCTACGATTCGACATCGGGGAATAAGATCGCTCTGCCCCAAACTCTGTCTGGCGGCTCGGCGTCGATCACGGTAGAAGGAGGGTTTGCTTCGGGCAACAACGAGATGGTTGCCGAGTACAGCGGCGATACGAACTATGCCGCGGCCAACTCTTCGGCAGTCAACGTCAACATTGCAGCCAGCAGTACGAGCCTGTCGATCACGTCCCATCCCTCCAGCGTGACGCCGGGCGAATCCATCCAGGTGACCGCGACGCTGGCGGTCGGTACACCGCCTGCAGGAACCGTTGCTCCTGCGGGCGTGGTGACGTTGAGCGTGGACAACGGAACCGGAACCTATACGGCTTCACTGACGGGGGGAACGACGGCCACCTTTTCGTCGGTCGTCATTCCCGCCAACAGCGCGACCTCGCACACGCTGTCGGCATCTTATCCGGCCAATACGGATTATCTAAGCTCCACTTCGTCCACGGTGACGGTCCCGGTCTCGGCCGTGACTCCGACGGTAACGGTGACTCCGGCCACCACATCGCCGACGCCGGGCAGCAGCCTGCAGATTACCGTGGCGGTGGCGCCGCCCCAGGCTGGCGAGACGCCGCCCACGGGCACCGTTTCGATTGCGCAGGATGGGTCGCCAATCGGGACGGCGACGCTTGTGCCGCAGTCTCCCGCATCTCTGGCCACGGTGACCATTACAGCGCCAGCGACCGGGACGCATACGCTGGTGGCCACGTATACTCCCGACGCGAACTCGTCTTCCTTCTACACCACCGCGACTTCCGGTCAATCCTCCTACACGATCGCCCTGATTCCCACTACTACGACAAATAACGCCAGCACGACGACGCCGGCCTTGGGCAGCTCGGTGACGGTGAACACCACCATTGCGCCGTCCACTGGTTCCACCTATTACAGCGGCGCGGATCCGTCCGGCACGGTGACCTACACGCTCGACGGGACCACCGAGGCGACCGCGACCGTGGCTCCGGGCACACCTGCTACCGCCAACACTTCGTTCATCGTGTCCACGGCTGGCACCCACACGCTGACGGCGGCATATAGCGGCGACACCCACTACGCCAGCTCCTCGACAGTGACATCGCTCACTGTCTCCAAGCTGGCTACCACGCTGCAGGTCACGGCATCTCCGACCTCGGCCGCGGTGGGCGGCTCGGTGGTGGCGACGGCCACGATCAGCACCACCGGCAGCGGCACCGCGCCTACGGGTACGGTGACCTTCACGCTGGGTGGGACCGAAGTAAAAACGGCCAGCGTGTCCAGCGGTGTGGCCACGGCCACGCTGACGGTGCCTTCAGCCGGCAACCTTACACTGGTGGCCACCTACGGCGGCGACACGAACTACGACACATCGACGGCCACGACATCTGTCACCGCAACCAAAGCCACGCCCACCATCGCGCTGACGCCCTCTTCCTACGCGCCGTCCGCAGGCAGTTCGCTGACGTTGACGGCGGACATCACTCCGCCATCGACCGGAGCCGCCACGCCCACGGGCAGCGTAACTTTCTCCGTTGCTGGTAATGCTGTGGGAACCGCGACCGTGTCGGGCGGAACGGCGACGCTGACCATCACTGCGCCCGCTGTCGGGACGTACGCGCTTTCCGCCGCCTATAGCGGCGATGGCAACTACAATTCCGCGGCCACGTCTGGGGTGAACATCACCGTCACGAAGGGCACGACCTCCATCACCGTTGCGCCGGCTAGCGCTACGCCTACTGCGGGCAGCAGCATGGTGGTGACGGCCACCATCACCGCGTCAACCAGCGGCACGACCGTGCCCACGGGAACGGTGAGCTTCACCATGGATGGAAGCCCCGTCGGCAGCAATCCGGTTTCAGGCGGTAGGACGGCGAGTGTTACCATCACCGTACCCTCCACCGGCACGCACACACTGCAGGCAACCTATAGCGGCGACTCGAACTTCTTGAGCTCGGTCTCGTCCGTGGCGAGCTTCACGGTGGCCAAGACGACGACCATCACGGTGGTGGTGCCGTCCACTACCGCGCCGGCGCTGGGAGCCTCACTGCCGGTGACGATCGACGTGACGCCGGCGACCGTGAATACGTCGTATCCCAGCGGGACAGTGACGGTGACGGTGGATGGTGCGAGCGTTGGCGTGGTCACACTGGCGGCTGGCTCGCCCGCCACGGCCAGCTTTACGATACCGGCATCGACGCTAACGCCGGGGACTCACGCGATTTCCGGGGTATACAGCGGCAATACTTACTACGCCACCTCCACTGCAAGTGGAGTAACGGTGACCGTGCCCAAGAGCCCGACGACGATGACGGTGACGCCGTCCACCACCACGCCGTCCGGAGGCAGCTCGCTGTCGGTTTCGTCGACAGTGATCGCGACCAGTCCGGGCGCGTCACCGCCCACCGGCACGGTGACCTTTACACTGGACGGGGCGACGGCGGCGACCTCGGCACTGATCCCCGGATCGCCCTCGACGGCAACGGCACTAATCTCCCAGATCACGCCGGGGACGCACGTCCTGGAGGCGAAATATAGCGGCGACAGCTATTACGCCAGCGCTACTTCGCAGTCGGTGATCCTGACCGTCTCCAAGAGCCCCACGTCGATTACGATCTCGCCTTCAACGCTGACGCCGACGGCGGGCAGCTCGATGACGGTGACGGCGAGCATCACGTCATCGAGTCCGTCTACGGAGGCGCCCAGCGGCACAGTCACGATTAGCATGGACGGGGTCACGGTGGGCACCGGGACGGTGGTGCCGGGAACTCCCGCGACGGCCACGATCAAGGTTCCGCTGGTTTCAGCGGGGACGCATGTGCTGGTGGGCACCTACAGCGGCGACACGTACTACACGGGGTCCAATTCGCCGACCGTGACGATTGAGGCGGCTCAAGGTGCCACGATGACGACGCTGACCGCGACGCCGCCATCGCTAACGGCGGGAAAGGCTGAAACGCTCACGGCCACGATCGCGCCCGTCAACGCGGTTTTGGGGGTCACCTATACCATCACGGGAACGGTGAGCTTCTATGACAGCAAGACGCTGCTCGGGACGGTGCCCGTGGCCAGCAATTCGGCCACGCTGACGGGTGTGGCGCTGGCGGACAACGAATCACACACCATCACGGCAGTGTATTCGGGCGATACCAATTGGCTGGGAAGCACGTCCACTCCGTTGCCGCTGGAGGCCACGACGCTACCTGACATCGTGGTGCTGAGCTCAAACATCACCACCGTGCAGCCGGGAGCCGCCGTGGTGCTGACTGCGACTGTGACGCCCAGCGCCACGCCCGCATCGACGGGCGAACAGAATCCCACTGGCAACGTGGTTTTCTACAACGGAACCACGGTGCTCGGAATCGCGGCCCTGAAGCCGGAGCAGTTGAGCGACTCATCGACGGCGACGCTTACGATCCAGACGCTGCCCGGCGGTAGCGACACCATCTCGGCGCATTACGAGGGCGATTTGTACTACGATGCAGCCACCTCGAATCTACTGACGCTGACGGTAGAGTCGTTCACCATTACGCCGGCGCCAAGCAACCCGGCTACGAACCTGGATATTGTGCAGGGCGGAGCGGGCTCGGTGTCGTTCATCATCAAGGGCGAAGGCGGATTCAACGACCTGGTGCAGCTGGAGTGCTTGGCGCCGCCGCAGGACGACATGACCTGCTCGGCCAGCCCGCAACAGGTAACGCCGACGGCCACGGTGACCTTTGTGGTGCAAACTTATTCAACGCCCGCGGGAGGTGGTGGCGCGACAAAGGTGAGCCGTAATCGGCCGAAGCCGCTGTGGCCGCGCAGAACAGGAGGTCTTGCGCTGGCCGCGCTCTTCTTTTTCCTGGTGCCCTTCGGCAAGCGCGGGCGCAAACTGCTACGCGGCGGGCCGAGGCACTTCCTCATCGTGCTGTTGCTGCTGGTGGGTCTGGGCGGCGCGGGCATCGGCTGCACGGGCAATGGCGCGCTCACCTCGTTTGGAACGCCACTCGGGGTAGCCACCGTGAGGGTGACTGGACAGGCCTACGTGGACAACACGGCGGTGAGCCAGAGCGTGTACTTCACGGTGAATGTCATCGCGCCGGGAAGCACTGCTCCGTAAGCGCGGCGTGGAGTTGACGAGGGGCCACGGTTCCGGCCGCGCGCACTTTTTGCAGCGCAGTTTGCAGGCAAGGGTGATAGGCTGACCTTTTCCGTCAAGGGAACACGAGGATTCATGCATCCCAATCACACGGTACGCTTCAACCTGGTGGCCGCCGCACACGCGGCCATGATCGAACACGGCTTCGAGCCGGACTTTCCTACCGGCACCGATGCGCAGCTTGCAGAGATTCAGGCTCAGGAGGCGGTGCCCGCCGGCGACGGTATCGCCGACCTGCGCGGGTTGCCTTGGTCGTCCATCGACAATGACACCTCGAAGGATCTGGACCAGATCGAGTACGCGGAGCAGTTGGCAGACGGCCGCATCCGCGTGCTGATCGGTGTGGCCGACGTGGATGCGCGGGTTCAGGAGGGGACGGTGATCGACGGCCACGCGCAGCGCGAAACCACCTCGGTGTACACGGGGGTGAAGGTGTTCCCGATGCTGCCGGAGGAGCTTTCAGAGGATGCCACCTCCCTGAACGAGAACGAGGACCGGGTGGCGCTGGTGGTGGAGTATGTGGTGGATGGGGCAGGCGCGGTGACGGATGGAAAGGCCTACCGGGCGCTGGTAAGGAACCGGGCGCAACTGGCGTATCCGAGCGTGGGCGCATGGTTGGAAGGCAAAGGACCTGCGCCAGCCAAGGTGGCGGCAAACGCTGCGCTGGCCAGCCAACTCAAGCTCCAGGACACGGCGGCGCAGCGCATGTTGGGCTGCCGCTTCCAACATGGAGCGCTTGATCTGGAGACCATCGAGACACGGCCGGTGATGCTGGCCGAAGAGGCGGTGGAGATTGCGCGCCTGGAAAAGAACCGCGCCACAGCTCTGATCGAGGAGTACATGGTGGCGGCCAACGGCGTGGTCGCGCGGATCCTGCACGAAGCTGGTGTGGCATCCATCCGGCGGGTGGTGCGCACGCCCAAGCGCTGGGAGCGGATGGTGGAAATGGCGGCGAGATTGGGCGCGACGCTGCCCGCCGAGCCGGATTCCAAGGCGCTGAATGATTTTCTTCTTGCGCAGAAGCGGAAGGATCCGGACCACTTTGCCGATCTCTCGCTGGCGGTGGTGAAGCTGATGGGTCCAGGCGAGTATGTGCTGATGAAGGCGAACGGGAGCGCGCCGGGGCATTTCGGCCTGGCAGTGCAAGATTACACGCACTCGACGGCGCCCAACCGACGTTTCCCCGACATGGTGACGCAGCGGCTGGTCAAGGCGTGGCTGGCGCGCGTGCCGCAGCCCTATTCCGAGAGCCAGCTTGAGGCTGTCGCCACGCGATGCACGGAGATGGAAGACGCAGCGCGCAAGGTGGAGCGGGAGATGCAGAAGCGTATAGCCGCGGTGGTGCTGACCAAGCCTATCGGGCAGAGCTACCAGGCTATAGTGACCGGCGTGAACCACTATGGCAGGTTTGTGCGCACGCTCGCGCCGCATGTGGAAGGAATGCTGGTGGAGGGTGGCAAGGGACTGGACGTGGGTGACCG
>JAKABE010000061.1 GCA_021801945.1 Acidobacteriota bacterium | reverse complement strand
TAGGCCGCCGCGCGCTGGTAGATGGCCAGCGTAAGGCGGCGCAGTTCCGCCGCGTCCTGGACGCCAACCAGCCCCTCCACGGCGGCAAAGGAGACATTCTCGTCGTGCACCCCGCTTTGACTCTTGGTGGATGGCGTGAACAGCGGCTCCGGCAACCGCGATCCATCCTGCAGCCCCGGCGGGAGAGCAATTCCGCAGACTGTTCCCTGGGCCTGGTACTCCTTCCAACCGGACCCCGCCAGATAGCCCCGCGCGACGCACTCGACCGGAAACATCTGCGCCCGCTTCACCAGCATCGAGCGGCCTTCGAGTTGGTCCGCATAGGCCTGGAGCGCAGCGGGATATTCCCGCACCTCCGCCGTGATCAGGTGGTTGGGAACCAGATCCTTCAGCAAGTCGAACCAAAACAGCGAGATCTGCGTGAGGATTTTGCCCTTGCCCGGAATGCCGGTGGCCAAGATGTGGTCGAAGGCCGAGATGCGATCCGTGGCCACCAGCAACAGCGCGCCATCGAGGGCATACAGATCGCGTACCTTGCCCCTGCCCAGCAGTGGCGTCGCGCCCAAATTCGTCTTCAAGAGAGTCGTCATAGGAAGGAACCAGCTTCGGAAGGGCTGAATCTCCGATTTTCCGGCGGTCGGCAGACGTTGTCAATGGGCGCAGAGGGATGCGCTTTCCGCACAGTGGATTCTTCCAGGCGGCCGCGAAGGGCAACTGTCGAGCGGGGCGAATCGGCCGCAGGTGAGGTTTCCACAAGGCCGGGCACAAGTGTGATGGCCGTCACGGAATCCGCTTCGGGTATAGGAGAAACTTCCATTGTCAACGTGGCTCGGCGGACGAGTACGAAAGCCCGCCTGGAGCTAGGCGACACGAAGCAGCAGTGGAAAGGGGAAGCCGCGGCTCGCTTCGATATAGTGCAGGGTAAACCAGTGGCCGCGCGCTACCGACCTCCAGTGCCGGCTACTGGTTCCTGTAGAAGTTGCTCTTCTTGTGTTTACAAGCGCCTCCGGAGCGACGAATTCCTCCGGGGGTGATTTTTTGTTGCTCAAAGGGTGCGCTCGCCCCAGATTTTCCTCTCCGCTAGCGATGAGAGCCGTCGAGCATTTCGATTCCGGATGATGGTGATTCTCCGGTTGGCGAAGGGCAGATGGCAGCCTTTGCGCTTTCTTTCTCCTGAAGAAAGCACTACGCTGCACGCCGCCCTGCGTCCAGCGGAAACGGAAGAACCGCTGAAGAAGGACCAAACGGTGAAAGCCGACAGCTGCTTTTACGCAGTCGCGCGCTGCTGTTCGCGATGGCCCAGACGCACGCTGACGATTTTTGAAACGCCGGGTTCCTGCATGGTGACGCCGTAGATCATATCGGCGGCCTGCATCATGCGCTTGGAGTGGGTGACGACCAGAAACTGTGTCTCGTGGCCCAAGGAGCGCATGAACTCGGCGAAGCGGCCCACGTTGGTCTCGTCCAGCGCCGCATCCACTTCGTCGAGCGCGCAGAAAGGGCTGGGACGGAACTGGAAGATGGCCACGAGCAGAGCCAGCGCGGTCAAAGACTTTTCACCGCCGGAGAGCAGGAGCACGTTTTGGAGCCTTTTACCCGGCGGCGAAACGACCATCTCCAGCCCGCTCTCGGCCTGATTCTCTTCGTCGGTGACACGCAAGAAGGCCTGGCCGCCCTGGAAGAGGTGCGCAAAGACGCGCCCAAAGTTTTCGTTGATGCGGGCCAGGGCCTCGTCGAATTTGGCCTGCGAGATGCGATCGATCTCCTTGATCGTCTCCTGTGTATTTTCGATGGACTCGATCAGGTCGCTGCGCTGCGCACTCAAAAATCCGTGGCGCTCGGCGGTTTCCTTGTACTCATCGAGGGCCATCATGTTCACGGGGCCCATCTGCTCGAGGCGCTGGCGCAAGGTGCGGCAGGTCTCCTCTTCGGCGGCCAATTCTTCGGCGGCCAGCCGCGCCAACTCCGCATCGGCGCGCAGTGCCTGAGCCTCTAGGTTCACCTCGTTCAGGCAGCTCGCCTCCTGGTACTCAAGATCGGAACGGAGCTTGGCCTGCTCGCTGGCGTGGCCGGCCCGCTCCTCGCGCAGCCGATCGAGCGCGGTGCGCTGGTCCTTGAGTTCGGTCTCCAACTGCGCCAACTGCTGGCGCACGGTGTGCGCTTGATCCGCGATGGACTTGGCCTGAGCCTGGGCCACTTCGCGCACCTCCGCCAGCTCTTTTTGGCGCTGGACCAGGGCGACGCTTTCAGCACTGCGCTGTTCGCGCTCAGCCTCGGCCGCGGCGCGCTGGTTCCCGACGGTCTGCGCGCGGCGCTCCAGCTCGGCATGGAGCCGGTCGATGCGCTGGAAGGCAGCCTCGGCCCCACGCCGCCTTTCTTCCAGGCCGGCCAGCTCCGCGGTGACCTGCGCTGCCTGCTGCTGCAATTGCTCCCGCTTCTGGCGGAGTTGCTCCAATTGCGATTGCGCGGCATCGAGCCTGGCTTCGGCCTGGGTGTGCTCTGTCGCCAGGCGCGCGGTTTCCTCGCGGTTCCGCGCAATCGTTTGCCGCTTGGCCTCACACGCGTCCTTGTTGCGCGCGGTTTGCGCGGTCCACTCATGCATGCGGCGTTCGATGCGCTGCGCCTCCGACTCCATCTGCTTGAGCGCGGCGCCCAGGTTGGCGGCCCCGGTGGCGGCCTGCCGGCGCTCCTCACTGCGGGTTTCCAGTTGCGCGGCCAGCTCTTCAAGAGTCCGGGTCAGCAAAGCCTCTTCGTTCTCCGCTTGCCCGAGTTCCGCTTCCAGCTTTGCGAGCCGGGCTTCGGTCTCGCGCAGGTCGCGTTTGAGCGCCAACGGACCCTCGCTGGCGGGCTTGCCGCCGGTCACCGTGACGTTGTGAAAGCACTCGCCCTCGGGGGTCAGGAAATAGCCGTAGGAATACTGCAAGGCCAGGCGCCGCGCGCTCTCAGAATCCTCGACCAGGTAGCCATGTTTGAGCTTGGGCAGGATCGTTTCCAGCGACCGGCCAAAACCGTTCAGCACCTTGATGGCATCGCGGAGGGGCGTCACGCCGGGCTCATCCACATGGGCCGCGCCAGGATCGAAGAGTTCCCCCTGCTGATCGGAGTGGATGAGGAAGGTGGCGCGGCCGTCGCTGGTCTTGAGCAAGCGCACGCCCTGCTCCGCGACTCCCCAGCTCTCCACCACGACGTAATTCAACTCGTCGCGCAGGAACTCGTCGACCACGCCTTCGTGCTCGCCGCTGACCTCGAGGAAGTCGGCCAGCGTGCCGACCGGAGCCAGGTTTTGGCCAAGAGCTCCGGGCTTGAGCAGGCGGCGCACGGTGTCGGTGGCATAGCCGTGATTGCGGATCAGCGCCACGAGCGAATCGCGCCGGCCCAGGGCCGCGGCCTGTTCACCGCGCAGATGGTTGGCGCGCGCGTGCAACTCACTTTCTTCCGCGCGGCGGGCCTGCAATGCCTCGCGCAGGCTCGCAATCTGCTGTTCGAGGCGCTGCCCCACCTCAGCCGCTGCATCATACCGCTGTCGCGCCTGCGCGGTTTCCACACCCAGCTTCTCCTGCTCGTTGCGGGTCTGGGTCATCTCCGCCGCCAGGCGCTCTGCCTCGCGCTCTAGTGCGGCCAAACTCTCTTCTGCCTGGGCGGTGTGGTTGCGCGCGTTGCCTGCCTGGGTGAGCAGGTTCATGACGTGGCGGCGGCTGACCTCCAGATCGCGCTCCGCGCCGAAGACCTGCTCGGCGGCTGCGCGCGCCTCCTTCTGGCGCGTCTCCACCTGCTGGCGAAACTCGCGCACCTCGCCGGCGGCGGTCTCGAGGAAGCTCTGTTGCTGCGCGCGCTCCTCGGCGATCCCGCTCAACTGCGACCCGATCTGCTCCAGCTCCGCTCCGGCGGTTGTGATGCGCGTCTCCAGCTCAGCCAGCCGCTCGGTATTGCCGCGCTCACGCGCCATGGCGCGCTCCAGCTCGAGCGCCGATGCGTTGGCGCGGCTCTGCGCCTCCTGGCCTTCGCGATCGAGCTCGTAGCCGTGCTCGGTCAACGCGTGCTGGCTGGCTTCAAGCTGGGTGATGCCTTCGACCGCATGATTGATCTGCCCAGTAAGCGCGCCAATCTGTTGCTCCAGGTGGAGTAGAGCGGCGTCCAGCAACGCCATGCGGCTGGCCAGCACCACGCGCAGCCGCGTGCGCAGCTCGTCGCGGACCACGGCAAACCGCTCTGCCTTGGCCGCCTGCCGCTTGAGGCTGTTCATCTGGCGCGCGACTTCCTCGAAGATGTCATCCACGCGGGCGAGGTTCTGTTTTGCGCTTTCAAGGCGAAGCTCAGCCAGCCGCTTCTTGGTCTTGAAGCGCGTGACGCCAGCCGCCTCTTCGACGATGGCGCGCCGCTCGTGGGGCTTGGAGCTGAGCAATTGCCCGATGCGCTCCTGGCCGATGATGGCATAGCTTTCCGGACCCAGGCCGGTGCCCAGGAAGATGTCTTGAATGTCGCGCAGGCGGCAGAGTTTGCCGTTGAGCAGATATTCGCTATCGCCGGTGCGGAAGAGCCTCCGCGTGATCACGACCTCGCCCTTGCGGAGAGTGGTGTGGAACTTGCGCCGGCGAATCTTCAGGACCACGGCCTGCAGGCCCTGTGAATCCTGCGCCGAGGCCGACTCCGGGCCAGTCTGCTGGGGTTCGGCAGGATCAGCGCCGGCCTCTTCCTCGATGACTTGACCGGGCTGCTCGGCGGCGACGATCTCTTCGGCTTCGGCGGCGCGTTGCCGGCGCAGGGCTTCCTCATCCCAATCGGCGGGGTTGTCATCGTCGACGGCGACCTCCGGCTCGACCGGCACAGGCCCTTCGTAGACCTCGGGATCAACCATGGTCAGCGTCACTTCCGCCATGCCCAACGGCTTGCGCTCGCGCGTCCCGGCGAAGATCACATCCTGCATATGCGCGCCGCGCAAGCTCTTGGCGCTTTGCTCGCCGAGCACCCAAGTCAACGCGTCCAGGATGTTCGACTTGCCGCACCCGTTTGGCCCCACAATCCCGGCAATGCCCGTACCGGACACGGTAACTTCCGTGCGGTCACAAAAACTCTTGAAGCCGAGAATGTGGATCTTTTTCAGTTTCAGCATCTTAACTCCGATATTCTGGGCTGAGGCCCGGGCGCGCTGCAACCATGGTGGTCCGATTCTGTACCGGGGATTCCTGCCGCTTGATTACAAACTCTACGGAGCTGGAAGGACGGGGTCAACGGCGGAGAGCGTGGTTGTTGTGGATAAGGAGGGCGGAAACTGCGACTTTCTGGCTTTCGGCAATTTGGGGTGAATTTTCTGGTTTTTCTCCTGCCAGTGCCGCGCCTCTGGTGTGCCCGATTCTGCCGCGCCTCTCTGCGCGCGGTTAACCAGTACGGTTCCCGGATGGCAATTGCGACAGTTTCCAGAGTAGCCCCGGAGGAGGTGCGATTCGCTCGCCGAAGGCACCCGAAACTGGGTCGACTTGCGGATCCCAGAACGCGGCGCCTTCAGAGGAAGGTTCGCAGATACTGCGACGCGGCGGCGAGCCTTGTCCCTCGTTTGCCTCGCCGTAGCTTCCTCGTACGGGGCAAGCAGATGGCTTATGGCTGCTTCTTCAGTTCGCCAGTACGGCGCGGTAGCGAACCTTGCCCTTCTTCACCTTTTCAATCGCCTGGTTGACCTTGGCCATTGGGAACGACTCGGTGGCGGCTTTTATGCCGTGGCGGGCAGCGACATCGAGCATCTCGCGCAGGCGAGAGGGACTGCCGATGGGGCTGCCGCTGATGAGGCGCATGCCGGAGATCAGCGGAAAGGCGGGAACAGATACCGGTGAGGGAGGAACGCCAACAAAACAGAGAGTTCCGGTGGGACGGAGAACCTGAAGGTAATTGGCCCAATCCAGATCGGCGTTGACGGTGCTGAGGATGAAGTCCAAGGTGCCGGCGGCTTCCTTCATGGTCTTGGATTCGCGTGTATTGATGAAGTGATGGGCACCGAGGGCGCGAACCTCCTTTTCCTTTTCGGCGGAGGTGGAAAAGGCAGTGACGTGAGCGCCAAAGGCGTGCGCGAACTGGATGGCGATGTGGCCCAGGCCGCCCATGCCGACAATCCCGACGCGCGAGGAAGGGTTGATGCCGTGGGTGCGCAAGGGGCTGTAGACGGTGATGCCGCCGCAAAGCAAGGGAGCGGCCTGCTCACTGGCAATGGCATCAGGAACAGGAATAACAAAACGCGAGTTGGCGCGCACGCGGTCTGCGTAGCCGCCGTGGCGATGGACGCAGGTGGCCTCTGCCGCGGGGCAAAGGTTCTCCATCCCGCGCATGCACCACTCGCAGATGCCACAGGAGTTGGACTGCCAGCCCAGGCCTACGCGCTGATCAGCTTGAAGGTTACGCACCTCAGCACCCACAGCCACGACCGTGCCCACGATCTCATGGCCGGGAATGAAGGGAAACTGACTGATGCCCCAATCGTTGGAGATCAGATGCAGATCGCTGTGACAGATGCCGCAGTGGGAGATTGCGATTTCCACGTCGCGGGGGCCGATCTTGCCCGGATCGTAGTGGAAAGGCAAAAGCTCCGCACCAGCCGCATGAGCTGCAAATCCATGAATTTGTGCCATATTCGTCGCTGAAACCTCGTCCAGATAAGCAACAGCCGACTCCACTGCAAAGAAGCCAGCCCGGAAAGATAAAACGGATAGAAATTCTTTGCCCCGCTTAGTTTAACCCGCCGCCTGGCAAAATGTGCAGGTTAAGGATCACAAAGCCGGTAAGGTCGCCGTCAGCCGGCGCCTCGCCGGCAACCTCGACCGACTCTCCATTGAGGCGAATGCCCTGGCTGGAAAGGATGGGTTCGAGGGCGTTGGCCATGGAAAGAGGCAGGGCAGTAAGGGTTTGGCCATCCATCGCGGCCTGGGCTTCGGGCACAAGGAGACTCACGTAGAGGCGATCGGCGGGGTGCAGACGACGAGCTTCAGCCAGGAGGGACTGGAGACCGACCGGGTGCTGAAAGGGCTGCGGCTGATTCAGGGTGCGATCAAGGGTACCGCTGCCGGAGACAAGCACACGCAGGCTGCCGGGCCCTAGCCGGTCAGGCAATTTTATGGGGATGCGGACGTTGCGCTCAGGCTGCTGCCAGGGACGGAGTGTCGCTTCCACGACGACAGTGTCGCCGGCGTGGACAACATCCTCGGAGACCAGGCGAGCCGAAACCAACTGGATATGAACACGGTGGGGAATGGCCTGGATGTGAAGATCGATTTGGCGGACCGCGCCCTGGCGCGCACCGTTGTTGTACAGCAACGTGAATCGCTGGCCAGCAAGCATCGCGGCCTGCAAAGCCGCACCCTGCGTGGCGCCAGCGGGCGCCCAAAGGTCGAGCGGCGAAGGCGGATAACCGGCCAGATCGATACTGCCGGTCACGTGATAGCTGGTCTCGGCGGTGCTTTCGTTGGTCTCCAGGAGTGCGTCGTAGAGGACCACCTCAACGGCTTGCGGGGTAAGTGAGGGGAGATCGAGGACCTGGACATTCACGCGCCGGTTGCCCAGGGGCGAGGTCACGGTAATATGCATGGGGATCATGTGCGCCTGGGCACCGAGCACCCCGCGTATGCCGGATTCGCGATCTTCTGTGAAGGCGCCGACCGTTGCGCCGGTATTGATGATCTTGAAGGAGTCCAACGGCGAGGCGAGGGTGGTAACCACGTCGGCCGTGGTCATAGGCACGGAAACCTGGCCGGCCTGGAGGACGGGATGGCCACAGGCCAGCAACTGCTTGGGGTCAATATAGGTGACGGTGCAGGTGGCCGAGATTTCCACGTCGCCGCTGACCAGGAGCGCGCTAATGGCCGAACCAGGTTCGAGCGTGGCCTCGGCGGCGCGAGACGGCTTGAGGGAGTCCACGGCCGAACCGGCCATTCCGCCAGCCACCACCGATTGCAGGCTGGTTCCGGCCATATCGTGCTGCCACAAGCGAATCGCCGCAGGCTGGAAGCCGCTCATGACCAGTGGAGTATCCATGGCCTGGAAGTTGGCGTCCTCAGCGGCCATGGCGCCGCGAGAGACTGGCAAGCCGGATGCGCCGGCCGCAGGGCCGGGCTCAACCGCAGCCGTCTGCCCGGGGATGGGCAGATTGCGTATGGGCAGCATCTGGGCGATGGGGGTGATGCCAGCAATGGGCGTCTTGCTGAACTGCCCGATGCGGTAGGAGAGCGATCCCAGAAGCTTGGCGCCGACATAGACAGGACTGCCGCTCATGCCTTCGACGACGCCAGTGAACTCGGGCTTGGCGCCGACGAGCTGGCTGAGAATCATGTCCTGGCCGGGACCGCGCGCGTTGCGCAACACGCCCAGGATCTTTACCTGCATGGGCTCAGGCCGGGTACCGGAGAAGACGGTCCAGGCCGTCGCCATCATGCCGGGGCGCACGGCGCTCAAGGGAAAGAAGCCGCCGGTCGAAGGCGGCGGAGATAGGAGCGCGCCGGCCGCCGGCTGGCCGAGGGATGATGGAGGATTGCCCGACGCCGCAGTCTGCGCCGCCAGCAGGGACGAGGAAAAAATGAGATGCGCCATGGCCAGCGACATGGCAAGCGCCGCCAGGCGAAACGTGGTTGGCTTCAGGCAAGTCTCCACGTCTATAAGATTACAGCCTGACGGATGGCTGGCCGCGGGCGAGGGGCACCCGGTGTGTGACCTGGACTCTGAAGATGATTTCAACTCCCTGCGAACGGGGCCGCATCGTGACGCGCTGAGTGCTTGGCGGCGCCAAGCCGCCAGGGAACGGCCAAGGCTCGCAGGCCGGGGCTGAGAGACCGCGGGACGGGCGCTGCGTGGAAGAAAAGAGATACCCTGCGCGATGGCGGAATTGCCGCACGATCTTCAAAGCCGCCGGAATCCCGTATGCTTGTGTGCAAAGAGGTTGCTATGACCACGCCGCGCAAGTCTTTTGCCGCTTCTTTCCGCTGGAAGTTTGCATTGATGATTCTGGGAGCTTTCGCGCTGGCTGCCGCGCCGTGCGGACGATCCCAGACCAAGACGCAATCCACCGAACAACAGACTCAGCCGTCAAGCCAGACACAACCAGCGGAGCAGCAGGCACAGCCGCAGTTGCAGGTCGCGCCGGAAGCGGGTGGTCCTGGCGCCAGCACCGGGACCATCGCCATTCCCAAGAAGACACAGCCCACCGCACCGCCAGCGCCGCCCGCGCCGGCCAGGCCGGCATTCCACAACCCGCGGGGCTTGGGCAATGTGACTCTGCATATGGAAGTCCCTGAGGTCACGGTGGACGTCGGGGTGCTGCTCGAGAAGACGCACACCTTCGTGAACGGCCTGCAGGAGAGCAACTTCAGGATCTACGAAGACGGCAAGCAGCAGAACATACTCAGCTTCAGGCGCGTCCAGGCGCCGATCACGGCGCTGCTGCTGTGCGAGTTTGCGTCCCGCGGCTGGCCCTTTCGGATTGACATGCTCAATGCGGCCTGGGCGTTCGCTCAGTCGCTGCGTCCGCAGGATTGGGTGGCCATGATGACGTTCGACATGAATACGCATATCGTCAGCGACTTCACCCAGAACAAGGCTCAGATTCAGGCAGGCATCAACCAACTGGCGAACGAAGCGTTCATGCCGGTGGCGTTCTCTGAAACCAACATCTTCGATGCGCTGGCTCAGGCGCTGGACCGCATGAGCCGCATCCAGGGCCAGAAGTACATCATCCTGATCGCTTCGGGGATCGATACGATGTCCAAGCTGGATCTCGATCAGATCCTGAAGCGGGTGAAGGCCTCGCGGGACATCACGATCTTCTCCATTTCAACAGGCGGTCTGCTGGAGGCGATCATGGAAGGCCAGCCCGGCATGATGGCCGGCATCCAAGAGGTCACTTGGGAGCAGGCGGCAAACCAGATGCGCACCTTTGCCAACCTTACCGGCGGCATGTGGTTTCAACCGCGGTTTGTCGGCGAGCTGCCCGACGATATACAGCTGATCAACGCGAGCATTCGTTCAAAGTACGAATTGGTTTACCAGCCCACCGATACCAAGCAGGACGGAACCTGGCGAAAGATTCGCGTGGAACTTGTCGATAATGAGGGCCACCCCCTGCGCATGCAGAACCAGAAGCACAAGCCGCTCAAGTACGAGGTCATCTACAGATCCGGCTACTATGCCCGGCCGCCGGTGGAATAGGGACTTGGAGAGATGGGACCACGCCGGGCTGGCTCAAGCCGGAGAGAGCGACGTCCGCGCTGAGTTGGGACCGGGCGCCTGGCAGGGCAAGGGCGCTTCATCGACCGGCGCTTGGCGGCAAATGTGGCCGCTTCACAAGATAGCCACTGGAAAGTCGCCCGAAGATCTTTCGGCAAGAGGGAATCGTGCCGCGCGCCGCGGTGGGTGGGCCATCATGCGTGCATCCACAGCATTCCAGAAAGGCACACACAGCCGCATTCCAGCGCAAACAAAGGGTTCGGCGTGCTCTCTCTGGCTTGGCCACCGCGGCGCGGGCACCGCTATTTCAGATATACCCGCATTATCTCCGGCGAAACCTTAATGGATGAGCTCGAGATGGACCAGGATGTCCCAGACGTAATAGATTACGACGACCACCGACATACCCAGCACTACCCATTCCGAGATCTTGAGAAGCGGTTCGACTTTATTTGCCTTGGCGACGATCGCGGCCTGCTCCATCCTTTCGTGATCAAAGGAATCGTCTAGAAATAACTGGTCTTCTTCGTTCTTGGTCAGCCTGGAGCGATACACAAAAAGGCTGGCCATGATGGCTACCAGCACGCTCCATACAATCCACATAATGGGCTTGAACGCCATAGTTGTCCACCTCCCCCAAGGCTATTTACCATCCGTATTGTGGCGGGACCGCAGAAGAAACACGGCCTCGCCGGCTGCGCGGTCTCATGGTTGACCATCATAGCCCCGAAATGGTGCACGCGGAGCGAATTATTTTCGGCCACGCTTCCCCTTGTGGGGCAGGGGGCAATTGTCCGCTTGCCGCGCGGATGCCTGCCGTACCGGACGTGGGACGCGCCCCGCGACCTTGCGGTCCTGAGGCGCATCCAATAAGATGGAACCCGCCTGAGGGCTTGAATCCCCTGGGAGGGGATCGTAGAGTAAGAAGAAGCAGCAATCACTTTATCACCGGAGAGAACCCATGGCTACAACGACCACCACACCGGCACAGGAGATCGAAACGACGGAAACCGAAAAGAAGGCTCCCCTCGAACTGACCCCGGAAGCCATCGCCAAAGTACGCGAGATTATGGCTACGCAGGATCCGCTGCCGGCAGGGTTGCGCATCGGCGTGGTGGGAGGCGGCTGCTCCGGCTTCCAGTACTCGATGGCCTTTGAGAACCAGAGCGGCATGATGGACAAGATCCTGCACTTCGGTGACTTGAAGGTGTTTGTGGACGCGACCTCGCTGATGTACCTGAAGGGCTGCAGGGTGGACTACGTGGAGACCCTGGAAGCGGCGGGATTCAAGTTCGAGAATCCCAATGTGAAGACGACTTGCGGTTGCGGCTCGTCGTTCAGCGTGTAAGCTGACTCCGGTTCAGATTTGGCGAAAGGCCCATCCCACCGGTGGGGGTGGGCCTTTTTGCATTCTCGGAGACCAGGGGAAAGACGGCGAAGACCCTAGGGCTGCTGAGGCGATGACGATGGAGACGCACTGCCGGGGGAAGAACTGCCCAGGCCAGATCCGCCCATGCCCGAGCCGCCAAAGCTTGAACCGCCAAAGCCCGAGCTGCCAAAGCCGGTGCTGCCGTTGGTATTGGTCATCCCGCTGGCCGGCTGGCCGGGAAGACCGCCGGTGCCGCTCATCGTCTGCTGGTCCATGAGCGGCGAGTAGGTAAACTCCCACTGGTTGTATTTTTGCTTGGTTTTGTAGACCAGGATGGACTCCTTGGGGCTGATAGGCCGCACGCCGATCATGCCCGCGCCGCCGAAGCTCTGGCCGCCGCCCAAACCCAGCCCTGAGCCCGATCCCAAGCCTGAGGAGGCTGAACTGGCGCTGGAACCGGGTGCGCCGGGGCCGGAAGTTCCGCCGGGGGCGCTCGAGAGTCCCGCGGCAGCGCCGCCGCTCAGGCCAGAGCCGGACGAACCGAACGGCGATCCGCCGCCGGGCGAGGAACCGAGGCCACCGCCGGGCGAGGAACCGAGGCCACCGCCGGGCGAGGAACCGAGGCCACCGCCGGG
>JAKABE010000060.1 GCA_021801945.1 Acidobacteriota bacterium | reverse complement strand
GGGCGGCTCGTCGGTGTCGGGGAAGCGCAGCACAAAGCCGTCGTCGCCCCACAGCGTCTCCACCTCCGGCCCGCCGGCGGCGCGGATGCGCGCGCTCACCGCCATGGCCCAGGGAATGTGGATGCGGCTGCCGAAGGGCGTGAGCACGCAGACGCGCCAGTCGCCCAGCTCGTCGCGGCACCTTTCCACAACAATCGTCCGGTCGTCGGGAACCTGCCCCGTGGCTTCGGCCTGATCGGCGAGAAAGCGCAGCAGGTTCTCCGCCGCGCCGGGATCGAGATCGTGCTCGGACACCAGCCGCGTGAGCGCAGCCTGCGCGGGCAGCGCGCGCAACTCGCGCACCATGGCGCCGATACGGCGGCCGAATTCCAGCGGCCTTCCCGGCCCATCGCCCTTCCAGAACGGCATCTTGCCCGGCTCGCCCGGCGCCGGCGTCACCGTTACGCGGTCGTGCGTAATGTCCACGATGCGCCACGTCGAGGCGCCGAGAATAAACGTCTCATTCGGGTGCGACTCGAAGACCATCTCCTCATCCAGCTCGCCCACGCGCACAGCCTTGCCCTCGGTGAAGGCGAGGAAGACGCCGTAAAGCCCGCGGTCGGGAATGGTGCCGGCGTTGAGGATGGCCAGCCGCGCCGCGCCCTGCCGCGCCGTCACCACGTTACGCACGCGGTCCCAGGTCAGCCGCGGGCGCAGATCGGCGAACTCATCCGACGGATAGCGGCCGCTGAGCAGGTCGAGCACACCCTCGAAAACAGAGCGGGTAAGCGATCCGAAGGGAGCGGCGCGGCGCACGAGATTGAAGAGAAAATCGACCGAAACTTCAGGAGCGGGATAAGCGGCGTCAGCCAAACTGGCATGGCTCGCATCTTTTCCGGTTTCAAAATCAAATCCCGGCAGAGTCGCCGATCTCTGCTGTCTGCTCCCCGATCTCTTTTTTCTGCTCCCTGTTCCCTGACCCCTGCCCCCTGCCTTCAATGGCGGGTGCGCCACAATGGCCACCAACTGTTGCGCCAGCACGTCGAGCGGATTGCGCGGGAAGCGCGTGGACTCGATGTGCCCCTCATGCATGGCGCGCGTGACGGCGGCGCAGGCCACCAGATCGGCGCGGTATTTGGGAAACAGGATCCCTTCGCTCACCGCGTCCACATGATGGCCGGCGCGGCCAATGCGCTGCATCCCACTGGCCACCGAAGGCGGAGACTCGATCTGAATCACCAAATCCACCGCGCCCATGTCGATGCCCAACTCCAGCGTCGAGGTCGCGCACAGCGCGCGAATCTTGCCGGCCTTGAGCTGCTCTTCGATCACCGCCCGCTGCGCCGCCGCCAGCGAGCCGTGATGGGCGCGCGCAATAGATTCTCCGGCCAGGTCGTTTAGCGCTCCCGCCAGCCGTTCGGCGGTCTGCCGCGCATTCACAAACAAAATCGTGGAGGTACGCTCGCGAATCAGCTCCAGTAGCCGGGGATGGATCGCATTCCAGATCGAGACGCGCCGCGGGATCTGCGAGGCCGGACCCGAAGGAATCTCTTCCATCTCGCCCAGCCGCGCCATGTCTTCCACCGGGACCTCGATACGCAACTTGAGCTGCTTGGGCTGGGCCGCGTTCACAATCGTCACGGGCCGGTAGCGCAGCGGCTCGGCTTCCGCAATTTCGCCAAATTCCAAATTGTTATCCTGAGCGACCGGAGTCCGCCGCAGGCGGGCGGAGGAAGTCGAAGGATCTGCAGTTGCCTCTAGCGGGTTCCCCTCCAGCAAATGCCCTTCTTCTACAGCGGAAACCGCCAAATTGCCTTCTGCCGGCCCATCGGCAGTAGCGAATTGCCTCGCCGGCTCGCTGACCCGCTGACTTGCTGACTCGCTTCTCTCCGTTTTCTCGACCTCAATGCCACCGAGAAACCGCGCCACCTCCTCCAGCGGCCGCTGCGTAGCAGAGAGCCCAATCCGCTGGATGCGCCGATTCGTCAGCCCCTCCAGCCGCTCCAAAGTCAGAGAAAGGTGCGCACCGCGCTTGGTGGGAACCAGAGAGTGAATCTCGTCCACGATCACCGTATCCACCGTGCGCAGCGCCTCGGCCGCCTGCGAGGTCAAAATCAAGTAGAGCGACTCCGGCGTGGTGATAAGAATCTCTGCCGGGTGCCGCGCAAAGCGGGCGCGCTCCTTCTGCGGCGTGTCGCCGGTGCGCACGCTGATTGCGGGCTCGTGAAAGGCGACGCCCATGCGCCGCGCCATGTTCGCCATCCCGGCAAGTGGCGAGCGCAGGTTACGCTCCACGTCCACGGCCAGCGCCTTCAGCGGCGAAACATAGACGATCCTGCACCCGCGCCGATCTCTGTTCCCTGTTCCCTCTTCCCTGTTCTCCAGCGTCAATCTATCCAGGCACCAGAGAAACGACGCCAGCGTCTTTCCGGTTCCCGTGGGCGCCAAGATGAGTGCGCTTTCGCCGCGCGCAATCACCGGCCACCCCAGCCGCTGCGGCGCGGTGGGCGCGTCAAAGACGGCGCGAAACCAAGCCGCCGTCACAGGATGAAAGCAGGCCAGCGGATCCCCCTCGGCAAAGCCGTCAGGCGCTGCGGGCGAGTTGGGGAAACCCGTAAGCCGGCTCATCCTTCGAGGATACCGCTGTGCAGCCTCTGCCGCATCGCTTACCATGAACGTTGCCGGACCACTCATGCGCGATCATTTAGCCACATTGCTTGACGACTTCCGCCGCTACGGCCGCGAGACCGCGGTGGTGCGCTACCAGGGCAACCGGCGGCGGATCACCACCTACGAAGAGCTGGCGCGGCTGGCCGGAAGGTTTGCCGCTTTGCTGGCCCAGCAAGGCATCGGCCCCGGCGACCGCGTGCTGCTCTGGGCTGAGAACAGCGCCGAGTGGATCGCGGCCTTCTACGGCTGCATCTTGCGCGGCGTGCTGGCGGTTCCGCTGGACGCTGCCGGCGCGGCGGACTTTGCCGCGCGCGTAGCTGCCGATGTGCGCCCCAAGCTGGCGGTCGGCGACGAGGTGCTATTGGCCGAACTTCACGACGCGGGTTTCCCGCGTCTTCCGTTTGAAGGCTGGCTCGCCGAGCTGCCCGAAACCGAGGCCGGACCAGTCGCCGGGCTTTCGCGCGAAACTCCGCTGCAGATTCTTTTTACCTCAGGAACCACGGGCGACCCCAAGGGAGTGGTCATCACTCATGGCAATGTGCTGGCCAGCGTGGGGCCCATCGAAGACGGCGCGCAGCCCTACATGCGCTACGAGCGGCTGATCCATCCCCTGCGCATTCTGCACACGCTGCCGCTGAGCCACGTCTTCGGGCAGACCATGGGCCTTTGGGTGCCCTCGATCTTCAAGGCCGAGCTGCACTTCGAGAGCCGGCCGGCCGCGCCCAAGCTCATTGAGACCATCCGCCGCGAACGCATCAGCGTGCTGGCTGCGGTGCCGCGCGTGCTGGCGCTCCTTAAGACGCACCTCGAAATCGCCCACCCGGAGCTTGCGGAGCAGATCGAGCAGGCGCGTGGCATCGGCCCGTGGCGGCGCTGGTGGCGCTTCCGCAAGATCCACCGCAAGTTCGGCCTCAAGTTCTGGGCCTTCGTCTCCGGCGGCGGCGCGCTGGCCGGTCCGCTGGAGCAGTTCTGGAACGCGCTGGCCTTCGTGCTGGTCCAGGGCTACGGCATGACGGAGACCACGGCGCTGATCACGCTCAACCATCCCTTCCACGTAGCCAAGGGAACCATCGGCAAGCCACTGGCCGGCCGCGAGGTCAAGCTCGGTCCGGACGGCGAGGTGCTGGTCAAAGGCGCAATGATCTCCAGCGCCACCTGGCAGGGCGGCGAGCTGCGTCCGCGCGAAGACGAGTGGCTGGCCACCGGCGATCTGGCCGAAAAACAGGACTCCGGCGATCTGCGATTTCTCGGCCGCAAGAGCGAAGTCATTGTCACCGCCGCGGGCCTCAACCTGCACCCAGAGGATATGGAAGCTGCCATCGAGGAGCAGCCAGGCGTGGCGGGCTGCGCCGTGGTGCCCATGCAGACCGCCGCAGGACCAGAGCCCTGCGCGGTGCTCGCCTGCCGTGGAGCCGGAGATCAAGCCCCGGCCGCGATCGAAGCCGCCAACGCCAAGCTGGCCGACTTCCAGCGGATCCGGCGCTGGGTGCTCTGGCCGGAGCCCGATCTTCCCCGCACCTCCACCGGCAAGGTAAGGCGCAAGGCCGTGGAAGCGTGGCTTGACTCGCTCCAGGTGGCCGCCCGTGCTGGAACGGAACAAGCGGGGGGCGCGGGCGCATTCGGCGCTTCATCTGACTGGCTGCTCACGCTCATCGCACAGATCTCCGGCGAGGCCCACCCCGGCGTGGGCGATGAACTGCGTCTCGACGAAGATCTGCACCTCGACAGTCTCGGCCGCGTGCAACTGGCGGCGGCGATCGAGGAGCGCCTGGGAGTCGCCTCGGGCAGTGGCCTCCTCGAAGAGGTTCAAACCCTGGGCGAGCTGCGCCACCTCGTCGCCGGCGAAGCCGTAACCGCATCGAGAGCGCCATCTCCCGTCCCTCCGGCTCCGAGGCAGCCCAGCGCTGGAACGTCAGTCCGCACTGCCGCGCCCGCAACCGCAGGCGCAGCGCCGGAAGCTCTGCCTCACCCGACGCCCGAGCCGTCGCGGCTTATCTATCCCACCTGGCCGTGGCGTAAGCCGATGGACTGGTTGCGAGTGGCTTTCCTTGAGACGGTAGCGCGGCCGCTTACGTGGTTCTTGGCTGCCCCAAAGGTGGTTGCACCCGTAGCCCCGCGGGCTGCCGAACCTCTGTTGATCGTCGCCAACCACATCACCGCCTATGATGCCCCGCTCGTCCAGTACGCGCTGCCGGCGGCGATGCGGCGGCGGCTCGCTGTGGCCATGTCTGGCGAGATGCTCGACGACTTCCGTCACGCGCGCAATCCCGAACAGCCGCCGGGACAAAAGGGTTTTTTCCTCTTCGGCCCACCGGCCTATTGGCTGGTAACGGGTCTCTATAATGTCTTTCCGCTGCCCCGCTCACGGGACTTCCAGCGCAGCTTTGCCCACGCCGGGAAGGCACTCGATCACGGGTACAACGTGCTGGTGTTTCCCGAGGGCGTGCGCTCGGCCGAGGGCAAGCTGGCGCCCTTCCGTCAGGGCATCGGCTTGCTGGTCAAGCAGAGCCATGCAGCAGTGCTGCCCGTGGCTCTCCGCGGCGTGGGCGAGCTCAAGGCGACCCACCGGCGCTGGTTCCGCTCCGGGATGATTGAAGTGCGCGTGGGCCAGCCAATCCGCTTCTCGCCCACCGAAACCGAGGCCACCATCACGGCGCGCCTCCATGCCGAGGTAGAGCAACTGCTGGCAAGTCAAGCAACGGAGACCATCCGGTAGCGATTGCCGAACATGAAACAGAGTGCCCGGGTGGGTGGTCCATCCAAGGGTGTTGCTGACCTCAACTGCGGTACTTCGGCAAGCGGGACCGCGCGCCACCACCGATATACATCCGAGGCGGAAAGCTTTAGGATGGAATCTCGTTCCCCTGGAAAAGGAAACACAGATGAACGGGCCAGCTGCGCAACAACCCCAACTCGACCAACTGCTCGCCAGCGCGCATGAAGCCGCCCTCCACGCCTATGCGCCCTACTCCCGCTTCCGCGTGGGTGCGGCGCTCAAGCTCACGAATGGCGAGATCGTCATCGGGGCCAATGTGGAGAACGTTAGCTATGGGCTGACGATCTGCGCGGAGCGCTCCGCGCTGGTGCGGGCGGTCTCCCAGTTCGGGCCGGAGGTTCGCATCGCAGCCCTGGCCATCACCAACCTCAACGATGCCGCCAGCCCTCCCTGCGGCGCCTGCCGCCAGGTGCTGGCCGAGTTCATCCTGCCTGAAGCGCCGGTGCTCTTTCCCACCGCCGACGGCCTGCGCACCATGCCCTTCTCGGCGCTGCTGCCTCTGGCCTTCGAGATAGACCTGAAGTAATTCGTAACGGAGGGCCGTAGCCTCATTCCGCGAGCCGCGGCGAGCCTTTGCTTGGCGCGCCCGGTCAACGCTCATGCGGCGCGCACACCATCCACCCGCCGCCCGCGCAGAAACGCGGCCATCAGCTTGCCCTCCGCGTTGACGGCTACCAGATTCGCCTCGCCGCCGACGGCGAGAGAGCCGGCTCGCTTTTCATATCCCGTCATCGCCGCGGGGTTGGCCGTCAAAAGCCGCAATCCCTGCTCCACGCTCGCCCCCGTAAAGGCCACAAAGTTGGCTAGCGCGCGATCTAGCGTCAGGACGCTTCCCGCCAGAACGCCTCCCGTCGTGGCGTGTCCATCGGCCACCTGCACCGTGATGTCGCCCAACTGGTACTCTCCATCCGGCATGCCCGTGGCGCTCATGGCGTCGGTCACCAAAATCCCCCTCTCCGGTCCCTTGGCCCGCCACCACAGCCGAGCCATCTCCGGCGCCGTGTGGATACCGTCACAGATCAGCTCGGCAAACAGCGCGTCGTTGGTAAGCACCGTGCCCAGGATGCCCGGTTCACGGTGGTCCAGCGTGCGCATGGCGTTGAAGGTGTGCGTAGCGCTCGCCGCCCCCGCGGTGATGCCCGCGCGTGTCTCCGCTGCGGTTGCGTTGGAGTGGCCCAACGAAACGCGTACGCCGCGCCGCGTTGCGTGCGCCACCAGTTCCACCGCGCCCGGCAGCTCCGGCGCCAGCGTGATCAGCCGCACATGCCCCTCGGCGGCATCGAAGAGCTGATCGAAAATGCCCGTATCGGGCGTGAGCAGATGTTCGGCCGGCTGCGCGCCGCGCTTGGCATGGGAAAGAAACGGACCCTCCAAATGAATGCCCAGGATCCGTGCCTGCCCATCGGCCGGCGGACTGGCGATGAGCTTCGCCAGCCCCTCCACCGCGCGCAGTGTTGCATCCAGGGGCGCGGTCATCGTGGTGGCCAGAAAGCTGCCCACCCCACGCGTAGCCAGAAAGCTGCTGATCGCGGCCAGCGCTCCTGGAGTATCCTCCATCACATCGTGTCCGGCCGCGCCGTGAATGTGCACGTCGAAGAACGCCGGCCCCAGGGTCGCGCCAGGAAGATCGAAGATGGGAACATCCGCCGGCAGTTCGCCGGCCACCCGTGGCGCAATCGAAGCGATCCGGCCATCTTCTAGCACGACGGCGGGCTCGTCGATGAGCCGACTGCCGTCATAAAGCCTTTTCGCGGTGATTGCCGCTCGCATACCTTCGACGATAGCAGGCGCGCCAGGCCTGGATCATCGGCCTCAATGATCGGCCTGGATCAAAAAAGATTGCGCAGCTTGGGGAATGCGTCGAGCTCGATCAGGTGCTGGCCCGGAGGCGCGGCATGGACCTCGGCGTGTTCCAGGACCCACGTGTCTTTGTGGAAGAGAAAGATGGCATGCAATCCGGCGGCGAGGGCGGGGTTGATGTCGCTCTTGGGACTGTTGCCGATCATCCAGCTTGTGTGCGGCTTGAGCTCGTGCCGGGCGATCACTTGGCGATAGGTGGGGGGATCCTTTTCGGCCACGATCTCAACGGCGGAAAAGTGCGGCGCCAGTCCCGAGCGGGCCAGCTTGTCGGCTTGCTCGGCGTGGTTGCCCTTGGTCATGAGGATCAGCTGGTGCCGCGCCGCTAGCTCAGCCAGCGTATCGGAGACCCCGGGAAGAAGCTCGATCTCCTGCTCGGCAATGGTGCGCGCAAAGCTGAGAATGCGCTGCAACTTTTCCTCCGTGACCGGCGCCGGGCTCAACCGCTCGAAGCAGGTGACCAGCGAGCGCTTAAAGCTGGACAGCCCGTAGCCGTGCGTGAGGATCGTCTCGCGTTCGACAGCGTTGAGAGCCTTGCGCACCTCGGCGGGCGAGTACTGGTGGTGATTGAGATAGCTGATGAACGCGGCGATGGCGCGCTCGAAATAGATATTGTTCTCCCACAGCGTGTCGTCGGCGTCGATCAGCAGCGTCTGGCCGAGAGGAAACTGAGGCATAAATTGATGGTACAAGCTGCGTACAATCAGGACCGAGCACTCTGACTAAATGATCTTGTGTCGGTGTGCCACGTAGCGCCTGCTTCCCAGCCAGCTGTAGCGTGGGCTTCCAATCTCATGCCAGTTTGACACTTGATACCGGTTCACGTACCGACGGTACATCGCGCATTCCCAAAGATTGCACACACAGATGCCTTCTGCACGCTCCTTTCAATATCCGGGGTGCGCAGCGACATTGGCACTGGGCACTAGCAACTTATAAATGCCCGGCGGCACCTGCGTCTGCCAGTGATGAGTGGCGCGCGCGGAGAGAATGAAAGCAAAAAAGACCGTCGCCAACAGTCCCGCCAGAGCCATCGGCCCCACGGCGCGGCGATACCACTCCTGCCGAACTGGCGTCTGCGCCGCAGCAGGAGTCTGGCTGGCGGCGAGACCAAACTGCAATGCACCCTCTGCGGGACAGGCGGCGATGCAGGCCATGCAGGCCGTGCACTCCGCCGAGCGAATCTGAACCAGCCGATCGACGGGCAGCGCGGCGGGGCAGGCATGCTCGCACTTGGCGCAGTCGATGCAGGCCGTGGGGTTGCGGCGAATCTTCAGCGGGCTCAACAACGAGACCAGTCCCATCAGCGCCCCATAAGGACAGAGATAGCGGCACCAGAGGTTCTCGATCACGATGGAGAGCAGAACCAGCGCCACGATCACGATAGCCGCGGTCTGGCTCATGTCGCGGAAGAAGTTGAGCATCTTCACATCGGCAATGAGCCCGTAGGGCGTGTACATAAACGCATGGAGCGTGGCCGCGGACATGGAGCCAACGAAGAAGACGAAGAAGCCGAGCAGCACGTACTTAAGCGAGCGCAGCGGAATGTCGAGCCACCGGGGCAGGCGCAGACTACTGCGAAAGATCTTACGGCCCAGCTTCCACAGCCGCTCGCTGAGCGCGCCGATGGGGCAGAGCCACGAGCAGAAGGCCTTTTTCGCCAGCAAGCTCATGGCGAGGAAAGCCATGAAGAGAAAAAGAGCCGCAGGATGAACAGCGGGCACATGGCCGGTGGAGATCAGGTACTTAAAGTTCATTAGCCCGGCGATGGGCAGCCAACCCTCGACGCCGGCGGGGCGCGCCACCCGCAGGCCCACGCCGCCGCGCTCGTAGAAGCGCACCCAGAGGTAAAACTGCAAGCCTAGCCAGAGGTTCAGGGCCACGAACAAAGCCTGTGCGGCAAAGCGAATGCGCTGCGAGCGATCGAGCTCGGCGCGGCGAAGGAGGTGCTTCTTCTTTCGAAATGTGGGATCGATAACTGCTGGTTGTGCACCCATCTTCAAGTCATCCTTCCGACTAGAAGAATAAGAAGATGGGCGCGAATCGGGCTATGACTTAAGTCACGGGCTGACCCTAATCACACCGGGAACGGATTCCGCTCCGGAAACTGGCCCTGATGCCAGTAGGGATAGATGGGAGTTACGGCAGTGGCCTTGTCGAGCGCGGCCATCTGATCCGCGTTCAGGCTCCAGCCCAGCGCGCCGAGGTTCTGGCGCAACTGCTCCTCGTTGCGCGCGCCGATAATCACGGATGCCACCGTGGGCCGCTGCAAGAGCCAGTTCAGGGCGATCTGCGGAACCGTCTTGCCGGTCTCGGCTGCGACAGCATCGATCGCGTCCACAACTCTGTGCAGGTGCTCATCAGCCACTGGCGGAGCGGCCCCCGCCGTCTTGTAAAGGCGGCTTACCTCGGGCATTGGATGACCGCGGCGGAGCTTGCCTGTCAAACGCCCCCAACCCAGCGGGCTCCATACGAGCGCGCCCACCTTCTGGTCGAGAGCCAAGGGCATAAGCTCCCACTCGTATTCGCGGCCGAGTAGCGAATAGTAAACCTGATGGGCGGCATAGCGCGTCCAGCCGTAGCGGTCGGCCACGGCCAACGACTTCATCAGATGCCAGCCGGAGAAGTTGGAGCAGGCAATGTAGCGCACCTTGCCCTCGCGGACAAAAGTGTTCAGCGTGTCCTGAACCTCCTCGATAGGCGTGAGAGCGTCGAAGGCATGCAGATGGTAGATGTCGATATAGTCCGTACCCAGGCGCTTCAGGCTCCCTTCAAGCGAACGCCGCAGATGGTAACGCGACGAGCCTACGTCGTTGGGGCCATCGCCCAGCCGGAAGGTTGCCTTGGTAGAGATCAGCGCCTGATCGCGCCGGCCATCGAGGGCCTTGCCCAGAACCTCTTCCGAGCGGCCGTTCGAGTAGACGTTGGCGGTGTCGAACATCGTAACGCCGGCCTCGAAGCAAATGTCGACTATGCGCCGGGCCTCGGCGATACTCCCGGTTGCGCCCCAGGCGTCGAAAAACTCCACACCGCCGCCGAATGTTCCGGCGCCAAAGCTGAAAACAGGAACCTTGAGGCCGGAGCCTCCAAGCAAACGATATTCCATGTCCCTTTCAGATGCTCAACTTGGCTGGAGGATGCACAAGGTGAGCTGCGAAATGCTGAGCAGCCGATTAGAGCGCGCCCCGGCTCGTTTTCCACGCCGCCTTCCTCTGACCGATGCAGGCTTTGCTACCCTGATTCCATGTCGAAGACGAGTCCCTGCACTCGCGGCGGAAAGATGGGCCGCTATTCTGACTTCCCCGGCTGGACCGCGCATTCGCGAGCAAACACGCGGTTCGTGCTCCTGGCCATTTTGCTGCTGACGCTTCCCTGCCTGGCCGGCGCGCAGTCCGATCCCGCTTCCAGCGCTTCGCCGTCCGCCAGTTCTCTGCCCGATGCCCCATCGCCCCAGATCTCCGACACCTCGCAGGTCCCGCCCTCGGAGCGGCTCACGTTTCACAACCTGGCGGGAACCTTTCTCAACGATCAGAAGACCATCTGGACCAGCCCAGCCCGCATCCGCGGCTCGGACATGCCCGGCCTGGTCACGCTCTTCCTGGCTACCACCCTGGCCATGGCCACCGATCATCAGACCATGGCCACGGTCGTCTCCCACAATCCCACCTTTAACAATCAAAACGTGCAGGCGTCGAACGTGCTGACTTTCGGCTTCATCGGCGTTCCAGCCCTGATCTTCCTGAAAGGCGAGTTGTTCCATAGTCCAGGGGCTCGCGAAACCGGCTTCCTGGCCGGCGAGGCGATGGCAGACTCCATCGTCGTCGATGAAGCCCTCAAGTTCTCCACCATGCGCGAGCGTCCCAACCTGGACAACTCCAAGGGCAAATTCTTCCAGACCAGCTCGGCCACCGATTCCTCCTTCCCATCCAGCCATAGCCTGGTCACCTGGTCGTCGGCCACGGTCCTGGCTTCGCAGAGCTACTCGCCCCTACTGAAATTCGGCGCCTACACCCTGGCCACCGGCGTCAGCCTCGCCCGCGTCCTCGGCCGGCAGCACTTCCCCTCTGATGTATTGGTGGGCAGTGCCTTCGGCTGGATGATCGGCCGCTATGTCTACCACAAGCGGCCCCTCGCAGAGTACTGACAGCGGACGCAATTGGACGGAGGGCGGTCTACTGCTCTCATGGAAAAGTTGTGTCCCATCATTCTTGCCGATCATCGCGGTGGGGCGTGCTCAAAGGAGAGTTAGGCATTCATCAACGGTCAGCCCAGCAGTCCGTATAGGTCCTCACAGCGTGCCCGGAGCCAGTTCCGCATGCTGAGGAATCGTAAGGTTCGCTCGTATGCCCGGCTTTGCCAACACCAGATGGCTTCCGACTCGGCCACGCACCTGCCAGCCAGCTTTTTGATACGCCCTGGCCGCGTCCTTACCCGAGATGTTCGCGAGCCGACCCACGCATCTGCCCCTGTACCCATGCTATGCATAGTTCGCAGTGCAAAATGCCTGTGAAGAATGTGGAAAACGGGCCCATTGCAGGGAAAATGGGAGGTCCATTGAATCGGCGACGACAATCGGAGCCCGATTTCCCGGCAGTCTCTCAGCGGCCTCTTGATCCTCCGCCCAGAGCCAGGCAGTGATCGCCTCCTTGATGTTGGTCAGCGCTTCCTGCTCTGTCTTCCCCTGCGAGAAGCAGCCTGGAAGAGCAGGGTGCTCGGCGACGATCCAACCGTCTTCCTCTTTCTTCACGACGACATGAAACATCATCGGAGGACTCCGGCGAGAACAGCCGCGCATACACATTTTTACCCCAGACACAGCCGAAACACCGGATTTCTGCGGACCCGGGATGGCAAGCCGGGATCAATTGCACGTAGTTGGGTAGCTGCCTTAATACAGTAGGCTCAAGATGTTGAGATTTTCGAGTCAA
>JAKABE010000059.1 GCA_021801945.1 Acidobacteriota bacterium | reverse complement strand
CATGAGGCTGATGCCTGGACCGCTGGAGGCGGTCATGGCGCGCACTCCGGCCGCCGCCGCGCCGTAGAGCATATTGATGGCCGCGACCTCGCTCTCGGCCTGCACGTAGACGCCGCCGGTCTTGGGCATGTACTCCGCGGCAGCCTCGGCGATCTCGCTGGCCGGCGTGATGGGATAGCCGTAAAAGGCGCGGCAGCCGGCCAGGATGGCGCTTTTGACGATGGCTTCGTTGCCTTTCATCAGTTGCTTGCGCATGACGCGGCCTCCTCCGGAGCGGCAATCGCGCCGGGCTGTGCCGCTGCACGGCGAACCACGGCACGTAGAACGGTAATCGCGCCCGGCTCCGGACAGACCATGAAGCAGATTCCACATCCGGTGCAGCCCGCGCCCGCGTAAACCGCGGTCCGATAGCCGTAGTGGTTGAGCCGCTCGCTCAGACTGATGACCTCTGGCGGACAGGCCTCGATGCACAGCCCGCAGCCCTTGCACTCATCACCGTCGATGCGCAGCAGACCTCGATCCTGTTTCATGGCTTCACTCATTTCGTGTTCCTCTCCGGCCGCCGGTCAAACGCAGACAGACGCCGGCTTTTGGCGCTCCAAGTAATGGGAGCGCAGGGCAAAATCCTCCAATTCGGCCTGAAAGCGCGGATCGGCGATGGCGATTAGTGCCAAGGCGCGCTCGCGCAGGGTCTTCCCATGCAAATAAGCGATGCCGTGCTCGGTGACGACGTAGTGGACGTCGGCGCGGGAGGTAACCACGCCGGCGCCGGAATCGAGGACGGGCGCAATACGCGAGACTGCGCCGCCGAGCGCGGTAGACGGCAAGGCAATGATGGGCACGCCGCCGCGGGAGCGGGCCGCGCCGCGAATAAAGTCCACCTGGCCGCCAAAACCGCTGTAGGGGCGGGTCCCGATGGAGTCGGCACAGACTTGGCCGGTGAGATCGACTTGCAGGGCTCCGTTGATGGCCACCATGCGCTCGTTCTGCGCTACTACAAAGGGATCGTTGGTGTAACTGATCTGACGGAACTCGAAGCAGGGGTTCTCATGGATGTAATCGAAGAGCCGCTGCGTGCCCAGGACGAAGGCCAGCACAGCCTTGCCGCGATGGAGCGTCTTGCGCTCGCCGTTGATGACGCCCGCCTCCATGAGGTCAATGACCCCGTCGGAGCACATCTCCGTGTGGATGCCGAGGTCGTGCTTATCGCCCAGGCAGAGGAGAACCGCGTCCGCGATACCGCCGATGCCGGTTTGTAGCGTGGCGCCGTCGGGGATGAGCGAAGCCACATGGCGGGCCACGCGCATGTGCAGTTCGGTGTGGGACTCGGAGCGGAACTCGAGCAGCGGCCGGGACGACTCCACCAAAGCGGTGATGTGGCTGATGTGGAGGGCCGTGTCGCCGTGGGTGCGCGGCATACGGTCATTGACCTCAGCGAGGATGATCTTGGCCGCGCGCGCTGCGGTCAGCGTGGAGTCCACGGTGGTGCCCAGGGTTACGAAGCCGTGTTCGTCGGGCGGCGAGACCTGCATGAGCACAACGTCGATGGGCATGGCGCTGCTCTCGATGAGGCCCTCGATTTCGCTGAGGAAGATGGGTGTGTAGTCGGCGCGTCCGGCGGCCACGGCCTCGCGGACATTGGCGCCAAGAAACAGCCCGCGATGGCGGAAATGGCCTTCGTACTCCGGCCGGGTGTAGCCGGCATCGCCCAGCGTCATCATGTGCACGATTTCGACGTCGCGGAGGGCCGGCGCCCGGGCAATCAGTGCGTCAACCAGAACTGACGGGGTTCCGCAACCGGACTGGATCCAAACACGTGTGCCGGACTGAACCGCTTCCAGCGCCTCCACGGCGCTCATGCACTTACGCCGATACTCTTCGTCCCAGGTCATCCCAGAGTTTCCTCCGCCGTTCCCTGTTAACCGGTGTATCGACGCTGAACTGAAGCTCACAAAGTGTGCCTCCTGGCATCAGCCGGCATTCTCCTTCAAACCGGCGATTATTCTTGCGCTTTGGCGGAAATGCGCGCAGTGATGAACGTCACCCGCATCCTTTGTGCACACGGCGGCAAGCAACGAATAAAAAGGGAGTTGTAGGCGGATTGCAGCAGGGAGGATCGTGCATCTCCGGTCTCGGAAGAAGAGCGTCGGCACTTGGCGCGGTGTGACAGGAAAGTTGGTTTTATGTAGTTGATTTACCGAAAGATTGATGTGCCGGCTAGGGGCAAAAGGCGTTCAGGACAGGCTTCATGAGGCGTGAAGAGATCATGCCGCCCGTGGTGCCGGCATGGTGCCGGCACGCACAAAATAAGAACCGGATCGCCCCCGAACCGCGATCAGTCGCTCTTGCCCGAGCCGCCTCCCATACTGCTGGGCAACTGCACCTCGACTAGGGAAAATCGGGTTTGACCCGACGCGAAACTCTTGAAGGCAACGATGTGCTGATGGCGCTTGGAGCCGGCCTCCAGCGTAAAGCCACCGTGGCCTGAGTGATAGCCGTAGTTGACGTTGTCTCCGTCGACCTGGATGTTGGGCTGATCCTTACCGGAGCAGGTGAGGCCCTCGGATGTCGCGGCGGGCGATCCCACAGGAGAGCCGTCCTGGCATGCGATCACACTGCCGTAGCGGCCGAGTGCCTTCCTGTAGAAAGCCGTTACCTCTTCCTGGCTGTCGGGTGTGGAGTAATTGACGACGCGGACGCGCATCTCCCACTGGCCGAATCCCAAATGTACGTTGGCGGATTTGTCATTTTGATGGTCCGGGGAAATCGTGGCGCCGGGATAGGCGGGCAGACCGAGGTCGGCAGCGGTGATCTGGTTGGTGGTCACATGAACGCCGCCAAAGGGGGTGTCGATCCGGACGTTCTTGTCCTGCCCATTGGCGCCTTTTTGAACATTGACCCTGCAGCCAGCAATGCCGGCTGCTACCGCCAGCGCTGCGGCCATAGTGAAGAGCACCAGGTTGCGGCTGGGGTCCCGAAGCGGCCTTGGTGTCATGGCAAACCCCCTTCTGCCTTCCTATACGCCGGAGCAGGCCGAAAGGTTCCCAGGAGCGCCGCGAATCAGTGGGCTGAGTGGGAGGCGGAGTGATCTTCCCTCTCCGCATCATCTTTGCTGCTCGTAGCGAACAGGATCGACACGACGAAGACGCCAATAATCACGGGGACGACGAAAAACGGGGAAGAGATGTGCATCGCGCAGGCTCCTTATGAAGATCAGAGTAACAAATCCAGAGCCGAGGAAAGTAGAAAAGTAGATGCCGTCTTTCAGAGCGGCCGCAGTGGCGGCGTCTTCGCCGTTCCTGCGGCCACTCTGGTACTGTGACTGCGTGGTTCGGTAATCGGATCCAGCCAGATGCGGGACAGGACACACAAGCTCGAACCGGCCGGGAGGCTGGAGCTACAAGTGCCCCTCACGAAACGATGCGGGCACGGAACTGGAGGCTGGCTATACTCCAAACCCCATTTGCAGATGAATCCTATGCCAGGGCAACCAAGTGTTCGAAGCTGCGTTCGAGCATCTTCTGGAAGATGATGCCGGTGACATACTTCTGGAAATGAGGGGTCTCGCGATGAGCGGCCAAAGCTTCAGCGTCACGGTATTGCTCGTAGATGAGAACCGTGTCGGGGTCTTCTTCGAGTTGGTGGGGGACGTAGCTGACGCAGCCCGATTCCTGACGCGAAGCTGGGGTAAGGATGCGGAGGGTTTCGGCGATTAGAGCGCGGTCTTCAGGGGCGAACTTGAAGCGGACGATGAAACTGACCATAGAAGAATCTCCTGGGAAGAGACGCCGGGAAGCGGCGAGGCAAACTGGCAGCTAGCTTACGGTGTGGATCCTGTTGAGGGCTTGGGCAAATTCGGGCAGGTGAATGATCTGTCCGCGGTCGGGGCCTGTGGAGACCATGCCGATGTGGGCGCCGGACTCGCTCTCCTGAAAGCGCAGGTAGTCTCGGGCGGCTTGGGGCAGACGGTCGTATTCTGTGATGCCCTCGGTGGATTGGCGCCAGCCATTGAGGGTGGTGTAGCGCGGCTTGATGGACTCGAGGCCCTGCACGTCGGCGGGGATCTCGTCGCTCACTTTGCCGTTGATCTCGTAGCCGATGCAGACGGGAATCTTGTCAAGCTCATCGAGAACGTCGAGCTTGGTGATCACGAGCCATTCCGTGCCATTGACGCGGTTGGAGTAGCGCAGGAGGGGAATATCAAGCCAGCCGCAGCGGCGCGGGCGGCCGGTAACGGCGCCGTACTCGTGGCCGCGGGCGCGCAGGGCATCGCCGGAGGCGTCGTGAATCTCGGTGGGGAATGGGCCCTCGCCGACGCGAGTGACATAGGCTTTGGTGACGCCGATGACCATGCCGATGGCGGTGGGCCCAATGCCCGAGCCGGTGACGGCGCCGCCGGCCGTGGCCGAGGAGGACGTAACGAAGGGATAAGTACCGTGGTCGATGTCGAGCATGGTGCCCTGCGCGCCCTCGAAGAGGACGCTGCCGCCGGAGGCGAGGATGGAGCTGAGCAGGCGGCCGGTGTCGGCGGCGAAGGGGCGAAGCTGGTCGGCGGCGGCGGCGTATTCCTCGTACATTTTGGCGGGGTCGAGCGGCGCGGCGCCGAAGAGGGCGTGGGCGATGGCATTCTTTTCCTGGCAGGCGGCCTCGATGTGGGTTTTGAGCAGTGAGGGATTGAGCAGGTCCACGACGCGAAGGCCGCCGCGCGACATCTTGTCCTGGTAAGCGGGGCCGATGCCCTTGCTGGTGGTCCCGATCTTCTGCCGTCCCGGCGCGCTCTCGGCCGCCAGCTCAATCATGCGGTGGTAGGGCAGAATGACCTGGGCGCGATTGGAGAGATAAAGCCGGTCGTCGATGGAGACACCCATGCCGCGCAGGCGGGTGAGCTCGTCGAGGAGATAGATGGGATCGAGGACCACGCCGTTGCCGATGATGCACGTGCAGCCCGGACGCGGGATGCCGCAGGGAACGAGCTGCAAGACAAACTTCTGGCCGCCGATGATGACCGTGTGGCCGGCGTTGTGGCCACCGCCGTAACGCGCCACGGCGGAGAACCGCTCGCTGAGCACGTCCACGATCTTGCCCTTGCCTTCATCGCCCCACTGGGCACCCACGACTACAGCCGTCTTTGCACGCATGTCGATCCCTAGCCTCGAATCCTGTCTTCCTGCCGTGTCTGGAGGGCCCTGCTGCGGCGCGTCGTGGACACGCACACGAGCCGCACGCAATACGAAGGTGCGAACCAATCCCAGCTACACCCGCTCTGATGATAAATGCTGAGTGCAACTTCGATGATAAACCTTGGCCGTAGGCGGCGAAGCCTTGGACGGCGCGCTATCCCAACCTTGCTGCGATGAAACTGCGGCCAGGTTGGGGCATCCATGGCGAGTGCTGGAGATCAGTGGATAGCAGGCTCCGGCTCCACGCGGGCGTAGGTGTAGGGGCCCTCGGGAATGAGGGCGATGGCGGCTTGGCGCGGGAGGTCGTGGAGGAGCGCAGCGATCGCTTTGTCAAGGCTGGTGAAGGCGCTCGCCGCAAGGCTGCCAAGCTGATCCCGTGCAGCGCCGGGCGTGTAGAAGAGCAGATCATGATCGATGCTGGCGAGGGCGAGTTTTTCCAACTGCCACTGGTCGATTTCAACGGGCAACTCGCGGATCGCATCGAGGAATGCGGCGTGTCCCTGGTAGGAACGGAGGGTGCGGGCGAACTCGGGCGAGCCGATTCCCTCCGCGCACTCGCCCAAAATAAGAATCCGTCCGCCGGGCTTGACGATGTGCTGCGCGGCGGTCACGCCCTTCACGGTCTGGTAGAAGGTGAGGTCGAGTGGATAGCCGGCGGCGCTGGTGATGACGGCATCGACCGGCTCGGGGAGCGTTTCGAGCGCGGCGGCCGTAAAGAAATCGACGGCGGCGGCGTGAGCCCGGAGTGGATCGCCGGCGAAGACGCCGGAGACGCGCCGGCCTGGAGTGAGAGTGACGTCGAGGAGGAAGTCGTGGCGAGCCATGGAGGCTATCTCCACAAGTTCGGCGTGGAGGGGATTGGCGCGGATGGAGCCCTCGATGGCCAAGGGTTCGCGCATAAAGGCCGGCGCGTGCAGGACCTTGATCGTCTCCTGCGCGGCGAGGCCGGGCGCGATGAGCTTGCGTCCGCCGGAAAAACCCAACATCAGATGCGGCTCGACGAAGCCCAAAGTGATGTGCAGATCGGCGGCCAGAAAGCGCTCATCGATGAAGACCGGCGTTCCGCGGCGGGTCACGCCCAGCGAGTAGTGCGCGGCGCGATCGCGGGCGTCATGGCTGACCACGCGATAGGAGCTCGCGATCGCGGGACCAAGGATGATCTCAAGCTCCTCCTGAGAGGCGGCGCGGTGCAGGCCGGTGGCGATGAGGATGGTAATCCCCTCGGGAGGGATTCCGGCGGCGTGAAGGCGGTGGAGCAAGGGCGGCAAGGTGAGGGCGTTGGGAGCAGGACGCGTAATGTCGCAGACGGCGATGGCAACAGTGCGCTTGCCAGCGGCGAGTTCGGCGAGCGGTGCGCAGCCGATGGGGCAGTCGAGCGCGGCATCGAGCGCCCCGGAAAGATCAGCGAGCGCGGGCGCAGAGTGGCCTTGAAGGACTCGGCAGTCGAAGCCCTCGGGAACCGGGACCTCAATGCCGTGTTTGCCGAAGGCGAAGCGGGTCCTCATCAATTGATCGTATGCGCTTTCCTGCCCGCGGCGAACGCAGCGCAAACGCGGCTTGCGGTGGGCGCCCTCCGAGGCATCTGTTCTCAAGTGTATCGCCGGCTCATGTGGCGGCGCAGATGGCGTCGGCGATGCGCGCGGCCTCGACGGCTGGCCGGACGGAGTGGACGCGGACGATGGAGGCACCATGGAGGACAGCGGCGGTGAGCGCAGCGAGAGAGGCGTTTTCGCGTGCATCGGTAGGTGCGTCGACGGGCATTTGGGGGCCAGCAAAGAGCGGGGCGAGGGTGCGGCCGAGGAAGGATTTGCGGCTTAGTCCGACGGCGAGGGGACGGCCCAGCGAAAGCAGCGCAGTCTGGTGCGCGAGCAAGTGGTAGTTTTCGCCGAAGCGCTTGCCGAAACCGTAGCCGGGGTCGAGGACGACTGCCTCGGGCGGGATTCCGGCGCGCGCCGCGCCGGAGAGGCTGGCGGCAAGGCCCGCACGGACCGTGGCCAGGAGCGCGTCGGGAGCGAGGCTCGGCTGTGTGCGCCATTCCTCGGGACGGCCGCGGGTGTGCATCAGAATTACGCCCGCGTGAAAGTCGGCGCAAACTTCGGCCATGGCCGGGTCCCAGTGCAAGCCACTCACGTCATTGATGATTTCGGCGCCGGCGGCAAGGGCGGCGCTTGCTGTGGCGGCCTTGTAGGTGTCCACGGATACCACTGCCTGGGGCAGTCTCTTAAGAATTCCTTCGAGCACGGGCAGGAGGCGCGCCTGTTCTTCTTCGCTGCTGACAGCAGGAGTCTGACCACCGGCATGGGAGCCGGGGCGTGTGCTCTCCGCGCCCAGATCGAGCAGATCGGCGCCCTCGTCGATGAGCTGAAGCGCTTGGCCGACGGCGGCTTGGGGATCGAGGAAGATGCCGCCGTCGCTGAAGGAGTCGGGGGTGATGTTCACCACGCCCATGATGAGCGTGCGTCGGCCCAGTTCAAGCTTGACTGTGCGGAGGCGCCAGGTGGCGATGCTTCTCATGCGCTATCTCTGTTGCGATGGTACGACGCCGTGCCTTAACCATCCTGCTACACTCCGGCCATGAGGGTTTTGCGGAGAACGGCGGCGGTGCTGGTAGCGGGGCTTCTGGTGGTCGCATTGGGGCTGGCGGCGCAAACGCGGCGCGGCCGGCGGAGCCCGGTGCGCAGAGCGGCCGTCACGACACCGCTCAGCGAACGCATTCAAAGGATACTGTCCGAGCCGGCGGTGATCCATGCGCATTTCGGCATTAGCGTGACCACCCTGGATGGACAGCCGGTTTACGCCCTCAACGACAACCGCCTGTTTACACCTGCCTCCAATACCAAGCTGACCACGACGGCGGCGGCGTTCGCGCTGCTGCCCGTGGAGGGCCTTACCTGGACAACCCTTGTGGTGGCGGACGGCGAACTCGACGCCGCCGGAACGCTGCACGGCAATCTGAGCATCCTGGGAGTGGGCGATCCCACGATCAACGGACGTGTATATCCCTATCCGGAGCCGGGGGCCGTGCGGGGGGAGCAAACGAGTCCGCCCACAGCGATGGGAGCGCTGGATATGCTCGCCCAGCAGGTGTTGCAGGCGGGCGTGCGCTCGGTGACGGGCGAGGTAATCGGCGACGACAGCTTCTTTTTGAATGAGCCCTACGGGACAGGCTGGGCGTGGAACAACCTGCAATGGGAATACGGCGCTCCGGTCTCCGCGTTGACGTTCAACGACAACGTGGACGATTTGACGATCAGGGACAATCCCTCCGAGCCGGGAACGACGATGGCCGAGTGGACACCAGGTTTCGATTATTACACGCTCTTGAACAGCATGACGCCCGCGCCGCACGGCCAGATGGCGCGACCAGGGGCTGAACGCCAGCCGGGCTCCATGCTGGTGCGTACATGGGGAACGGTGCCGCCGGAAGGGCTACATCTTGCGTTGGCCGTTCAGGACCCGGCGCAGTTCACGGCGGAGGCGTTTAAGGTCGCGTTGCAGGGCCGCGGAATCACGGTGCAGGGTGGTGCCCAGTCGCGGCATCGGGACACGTTGGGAGATGGGGATTTTGCCGCCGAGCGCAACCTGCCGCTCAGGCTCAAGCCCATCAATCTGGACACTGTGGCCGCGCCGGTGGAGGGGCGCAGAGTGCTGGCCGCACACATCTCCGTTCCCGTGGCGAAGGACATCAAGTTGACCAACAAGATGAGCCTGAACCTGCACGCGGAGCTTTTGTTGCGGCTGCTGGGTAAGCTCGAGGGGGCGGATGGCAGTTTTGAAGAGGGCGCGCGGGTGGTGCGGCAGTTTCTGGTGGACGCCGGAGTAAACGATGATGACTTCTTCCTTTATGACGGCTCGGGGATGAGCCCCAACGATGAGATTGCACCGCGGGCGCTGACCAGGCTGCTGGTCTACGCCTGGCATCAGTCCTGGGGCGCGGCGTGGCGGGCGACGTTTCCCGTAGCAGGCGTGGACGGCACGCTGGAGGACCGCTTCAGAAACACGCCGCTGGCCGGGCACCTGTGGGCCAAGACGGGCACGCTGGACGAAGACACAGCACTCTCCGGCTACCTGACCGCGGCTAGCGGAAGAATACTGGTGTTTTCCATTCTGGTGAACGGACGGCGGCCGGGCAGCGAGGCCGAGATGCACGCGATCGACCATATATGCGAGGCCATCGCAGCGGCGGATTGACGCGGTATCATCGGTTGCAGATGCATTGGCGTACCTTTTACTCATCTGTACTCTTGTTTGCGGGGATGAGCCTCGCTTTTGAGATCACAGGTTGCAAGCCGCTACCGCCTTCGATGCCGCCCTCGGAATGGACGCCGCAGGAGGCGCGCGGTGCGCAGGTTTTCCATGAAAAGTGCGCGCGCTGCCACTACCCGACCAGCACGCGGGGATTGCATGGACCGGGGTTGCAGGCACTAACCAAGCAGAAGTCCATGCCCTCGGGGGCGCCGCCCACTGACGAGATGATGACCGACAGGATCCTGCACGGGTACGGCCTAATGCCGGCGATCCCGCTTACGGACCAGCAGCTCACGGATTTGCTGGCCTACTTGCACACACTATGACAGAAACAACCACGAACGGCGACGACACGGTCGCAGGGCAGGCCGGCGGCACAGCGCCGCCGGGCGAAGGCAGGCGCCTGCCGCCGCCGGGGCTGGCTGCCATTGCCCTCTACCTGCTGGTGCTGGCGTCGGTCGTGATTGTGGGCGTGGCTTCGGGGCGCCATTATCCGTCTATCTATCTGGTCTTCTCGGCGCTGTTTATCGCCGCCAGTGCGGGGCTGTTCCTGTTATTGCGTTGGGCTTGGGCGCTGGCGTTGTCGGCGGTCTTTCTGCTCGCGGTCTACTACTTGTGGATGGCCACCGCCGGCCACAAGCCGGGAGGGTTGGTCGAGGGCTTGCTCAATCTGGTGTTCTTCCTGTACCTGGTGCGCACCGAGGTTCGGGAGAAGCTGCGATAAAGCCCCGCGCGCGCCTTGGTCTCACCGGCAGAGTTTGTCTAACTGGTCGTAGGGTTCCGGCGTCATGGGCGGATAGGGCAGGTTTCGGGCATCCAAGTACTGGTTGGGCAGCGAACCCCCGCCTTTGGAAGGGGCGTTCACGTTCTGGAAATAGATCGGATTGCTCTCCACCTTGGGGAGAGGTGCGAAGCGGAAGCCTTGCTGGTGGAGGATCTTGAGCAGATCGGGCAGCATGAGCGTGGTGAAAGCGGTGCCGTGCAGGAGTAGGACGTTGGGAATCTCGTGGCCAAAGGCGGTTAGCTCCTCCTCGCGGCCCACGCGCAGGTACTCTGCCGCATTTTCCAGATAACTCTTTTTGAGCCAGGCAATGGCCGCGGTGTTTTGCTGGGCCATGCAGCGCGCGTAGGGATCGTTCCAGGAGTCGTCGTCAAAGTTCAGGGTGACCTGGGCGACGCGGTATCCGTGGCCTTGGAGCCAGGAGCGGACGTCGTTACGCTTCGCCAGGGTGTCACCTTCCTCCAAATAAGGAAAGCGGAACCAGTGCCAGTCGCGGCTTCCGGCGAACTGCGAGAGGAGTGGTTCGTTGAGGGCGATGTCGTGCTCAAATTCTGCCGCGGTGTTGTCTGTGAGAGAGATGTGGGACCAGGTGTGACTGCCGATGTTCATGCCGGCCGCCAGCCAGATGCGCAAGGACTGCTGCGCGTCCTGGTCGCCGGGCAGCGAAACGGCGTTCACAAAGCCATAGACCCCCTTGAGGTGGTGGGCCCTGAGTTCCTGGCTGAGGGTGGTCAGAATGCGGACCCGGTCGTCACCGGGCGGCAGGCTGCCGGCGGCGGGAAGATCGTCAAAGGTGAGGGCTACGACGGGGTGACGCTTGAGGTGGTAGGTTCTGGGAGACGGAGGCGTCGCGGCTGGGCCGGTGGGCGCGGCAGGACTCGCCGGATACGGTTGCCGTGCGATTGCCGGCGCGCTCCCCGCGCCCAATGCGAACAGAATTCCACATATCAACCAGCGATGCCCCATGCGGCGATTCTCCCTTATTGTCATCGAGCAGTGTAACAAGGGCCCTTCCTGTTGGACCAACCCAACTGCATTTCGCAGCCGCTACAATGAGATCGTGATGGAACTGGTGCAGATCGAGACAGCGTTGAGGGCGCCGGCGCCCAAGCCGGAGTGGTTGCGGGTGCGTGCGCCGGTGGGCGAGAACTTTCACGATCTGAAGCGGTTGGCTCGCTCGTTGGGGCTGCACACGGTGTGCGAAAGCGCGCAGTGCCCCAACATCGGCGAGTGCTGGCACCATAAGACGGCAACCTTCATGATGCTGGGCAACGTGTGCACGCGGCGTTGCGGATTCTGCGCCGTGCCCAAGGGCAGGCCCGAGGCAATCGACTTCGACGAGCCTCGGCGCGTGGCCGGGGCGGTAGCTGCTCTGGGGCTGGAGTACGCCGTGATTACAAGCGTGAACCGCGACGACGACTTGGTGGGTGGGGCGCGGGCTTTTGCTTTGGTGATCGACGAGATCCGCCGCCAGGCGCCAGGCTGTCGCGTGGAAGTCTTGATCCCAGACTTCCAGGGCCACAAGGAGGCCATTCGGATTGTGGTCGATGCGAAGCCCGAAGTCCTGAACCACAACACCGAGACTGTGCCCCGGCTCTACCGCGTGGTCCGTTCCGGCGCGCGCTACGAGCGAAGCCTGGAGCTGTTGCGCTCCGCGAAGGAGATACGGTCCGAGGGGCTCACGAAATCGGGTGTGATGGTGGGACTGGGCGAGGAGACGCACGAACTGCTTGCCGTCTTCCGCGACTTGGCGGCAGTGGGCTGCGACATTCTGACCATTGGCCAGTATCTACGCCCTTCGCGGAATCACCTGCCCATGACGCGGCTCTACACGCCGCGAGAGTTCGCGGAGCTGAAGGCCGAGGCGCTGAAGATGGGCTTTCGTCACGTGGAGTCCGGCCCGCTGGTGCGGTCAAGCTACCATGCGCATGAGCAGGCTGAGGCGACGGAGACCGCGGTGGCGTAGTTCCAGATGGCAGCAACCGGAAGGTTGGCGTCATGATGGGGCAATCGAGGGCGATACGCCTTCGCATTGCAGGCTGAAATGCTAACGCGTATGTCCTTGACCT
>JAKABE010000058.1 GCA_021801945.1 Acidobacteriota bacterium | reverse complement strand
TACATGCGTGACGACTCCGACCCCATCCACAAGGTCACCATCATCCCGCGCGGCATGGCGCTCGGCGTGACGGTCTATCTGCCCGACGACCGCCACAACTACACCCGCGAGTACCTTGAGACGCGGTTGGCGACGGCCTTCGGCGGCCGCGTGGCGGAGGAGATCTTCCTTCACCAGATGTCCACCGGTGCGGGCAGCGACATTGAGACCGCCACCGATCTGGCCCGGCGCATGGTCTGCGAATATGGCATGAGCCGCCTCGGCCCGCTCACCTTTGGCAAGAAGGAAGAGCAGATCTTCCTGGGCCGCGAGATCGCCCAGCATCGGGACTTCAGCGAGGAGACGGCCCGCCAGATCGACCTCGAGGTGCGCCGCCTGATCGACGAAGCCTACCAGTCGGCCTACTCGATCCTGGATTCCAACCAGGATGCGATGCACCGCATGGCGGCGGCACTGCTGGAGCGCGAAACCATTGACGCCGAGGAGGTCAGGCTGCTCATTGAGGGCAAGCCTCTGCCTCCGCTGCGTTCTCCCCTCGCTTCGCCCACCGATGGAGGAGGCGATGTGCAGCAGGTGCTCAAGCCCGAAAGCCGTGGTGGTGGTCCCAGCATGCCCGAGGGCTCGCCTTCGCCAGCCTAAGCAAAAAGAGTCGTCAGTTGTCGGTGACTAGAATCAGAACGGGCTGCTCTTCGGAGCAGCCCGTTCTGATTTAGAGCCATGTGTTTCAAGGCGCCTGAAACTTGATCCGTGCCTCTTAGAAGATCCTGTAGCTCAGCCCAACGCTTTCGCCATAGGGATGAATTGCCGTGGGCAGGACGCTCCATCGTTGGTATTCAAAATCAATAGCGCGCAGCGTGAACCGCCTGCTGAGCTGATAATCCACTCCCCCGCCAAAGGCCATAGCGGCCGCTCGTCCCGACAGAAAGCTGCCACTCCCAAAACCGAAGAGCGCTTTGCCGTAGGGCGTGAGGCGGTTGAAATAGGTATGGATTGGAATGCGCGGTCCAATCAGGTAGGTGTTTTGGTTGATACCCCCGTACTCATTGAAGTGCAGCCAGCGCCCTTCGGCTTCAATCTGCACCCAGCGCGTAAATCGGACGTCTGCATACGCGCCCAGACCTGCCAGATGGCTGGGGCTGCTCTGGGCAATCGGTCCGCCCGCGTAGTCAGGCTGAAAGATTGCCCCTTCACCGCCGGCGCTGAGCGAAAACTGGCCAGTCTTGGCGGTCGGAGCTACCTGCGCGCGGACGACAACGCTTCCACACGCAAGCACGGCACACAAATAAACCAAAATAGATGATCTCATGAGCACAAAATACGTCCGCTTCCAGTGAATCTTGATTCCACTTGTGAGAACTTATCCCAGAGCCCGGCACGCGCCAGGACTCTGGTTTTGTTACTGGTTTTGCGTCGCCGCCGCAGGAGCCTGTCCGGTCGTAGTCCCTGCGCCGTTGGCGGGCAGTGGCGTTGCCTGGGCTGCCTCATACGGTTGCAGCCGATAGTAAATGGGCGTCACTTCGAAAGGCATCTTTTCACGCGCGTTCATGGGTGCATAGCGCCGGGCGTTGAGCATATGCACGGTGTCGTCCCAGGGATCGATTTTGAGCCAGCTCCCCAAGGGCAAAGCCGGAATCTGGCTGAGGTTGTTCCAATTGATCGGAGGCGCCATATGTTCCAGCGCGCTCATCCAGGGCACCCCATCCGGCTGTAGGAGCGAATCACCCAACAGCGGCGTATTCAATGCCTTCAGAGCCTTGGCGCGATCCATGAGTTGCTCGTAGTAAAGCCCCGCGGTAGCCAACTCGTTCTTGTACATCGAGTTCTCAAGATAATGCATGGCCCTTATCGCGGCCGAAGCGTTGTCGACAGCCGTGTGGCTCAGATCGATGCGCTGAAAAACCGAGTCATCGGGAAACAACAGCCTGTCGTTGAATGCATAGCGCGTGTCAATGTGGTGACCCATGGCGATATTCGCCAGCTCCATGGCGATCACTGAGGCAATCGACTCCTCGTTGGGCAAAGTATCGAGAAGCCCTTTACTCAGCAGGATGGTATTTCCGACCGTAGTGGCTTCGACGGTCTCTGTGAGCAAAACCCGGCACTTCACCGGCTCGGTGAAAGCCAGGTTGTTGGGCACCACCAGATTGGTCACAATCTGATCCAGCACTCTCTGCTCATAGCCTCCGGGCGTCAGCGGCGCCACCAACCCGGCTTGGACAAGACGGTCGATCACATTATTCTCCGCCTGCTCAATCCACAACCGCTCGGCCTCCAGGGGACCAACGTCCTGCGAGTTGTTGCTCTGATCGACAGCGTCTTCCACCTGCACATTCACGTTTTCACTCTCTCGCGACGGTAGCTTCAGCGAGTAGCCCCAGAAGTGCGTCTGGGCCTTCAGTCCCACGGAATCTTGGCCCTCTATGCGCTGGCTCTCCTCCACGTAGACCGCGACCGGCAGCCAGAGCCTGGGCTGCATCTCCATCCGCCAACTATCGAAGTGAAAATAATAGTCCGACGAGTTCTCCGACTTGGAGCTGGTGTAGGTACCGTTGAAACGCACGATGTTGTCGCCCTGGTCCTCGATCCAGATGCGCCCGAAGAACCTGCCTGCACCCTTGACATCGGGTCTCGGATGCACATCGAAGACCCAGGTCCGCACCGATCCCAGGAACTCCCTCCGCACATAGCTGAATACGTAGTGCTGGGTATCGAATCCCGATGGATCGATGAACATCATCTCCGTGAACCCTATTGGATTGTAGGTAAAATGCGTATCCAGCTTCAGCACCTTGGTGAGATCAGTAATAGCACCCAGCGACCCCTTGAAAAACCCGCGCTTTGCCGCCTCCGACCGCGGCGCAAACCTCTGGTCGAAAAATCCCTTGCTGAAATCGATGCGGCTCAGCATGTAGTGGTCGTCGATCGGAACTTCGTACAGGTTTGGATCGGGCCGCGTGTCCTGTATATAAGTTTCCACCAGGGGCGTGCGTAGTTGAATGTCCCGGATCAGCACTTTTTCACGCGCGATCGCTCTTTGCACGACGGCCGCCTGCTCGGGGGTTAGTTTACGGGTCTGCTCGTACTTCGGCTCCCTTCTTGCATACGCGCAGGTCGTTCCCAGGATAAGTAGCAGGAAGGTTAGGGGGATCTTCCGAAACGTCATGTCAGGCTCCTCGCTGGCTTTGTCCGTTTTGTTGCCGGCTGCATGCACTGCCCCGGCCCTGCGGCCGTAAACCGGCCCGGCTCGCTTTTTCCGCGGTCTCTGCTTTTCGCTTCAATCTTGATGCTACGCCAATTGAAACGTAATGATGATGTTGGTCGTCAGGTTTACCGGACGTCCGTCGCGGGTAGCCGGCCGGAAGCGAATCTCCTGTGCCTCACGCCGCGCCTCCCTATCAAGCCCGTGACCCAGCCCGCGGATCACGCCATCCACCACAACCTGCCCGCTTGCTAAGAAAGTTACGCGCAGCACCACTTGGCCCTGGATGTGCAACCGGCGCGCCTCAGTCGTGTACTGCACTGGAGGCTTGTAAAGCACCTCCAGGTTCGTCGATTGTGGCTCTGAGGCTGTCTTCGCCGCCTGATAAGAGGTCATCCCCGGTATATTCGCCGAGCCCACTCGCCCATAGCCAGAATTGCCCGCAGAGCCGGCGCCGGCTTCACCAGGGATTCCGGCTGAAGCCACCCGACCTACCGCACCTCTATTCGAGCCGGCCTGCATCCCGTTCCCGATGCCCGTCGAGGCTACCACTCCATGGGGATCCACCGCCGCACCCTGCATTCCGCCGTAAGGGTTGCCTAGCGCGGCCACGGTCGCCGGCCGGGTAACATTTGGGTTGGGCTTCACACCGAACATCTGCCCCAAATGCACCATCTCCGTCCTGCCACGAACCTTCGGCCGTACCGCCGGCATGGCGGCTGCCAGCGCCGGCTTCGGTTGCGGGGCCAGTATGATCGCGCGCCGCACCTTCATCACCGGCATTTTCAGCTTCGCCTGCATCTCGATGGCCTTTAGAGCCGGCTTCGGTACTGGTTTGGGCAGATTGATCTTTGGCGCCTCCAGCCGCACTTCAGGGGCCTTAGGCGGAGGCGGAGGCATCGGCGCAGGCTTCACCTTCACCGGCGGAGGGGGATTGTTGGGTAAAACCAACTCCGTCGCCTCGAAATGCTGTTGAATTGCGCGCCTAGCCGTCATTCCCACAATCACGCAGACTATCAAAATGACCAGATTAACCGCCGTGCTGGTGATGAACGATGCGGCGCGGCCTTCCGGCTCAGGAAGCAAGCCGAGGCTGGGCCGCCCGGGGGAATATCTCATCGCCATGCTCTTACTCCTTGACTCCAGCCGCTGCGACTCCGGCCACTGCAACGGCCCGGAAATTCCACTTCATGAAAGGCCCCTCCCATGCCGTGAATTCTGCGCCGCAAATCCCGCAAAAAGCGCTCACCTGCAGATTCCATGTTGCACTGGGCTCGCGGCTCGATCGGGAGTCGCGTAGATCGACCGGCGCGTAACCGCGCCCGTCACCGGCCTCCTGCGCGATTGTAGCTTCCCAATCGTGCGACAGGCGGCCCGAAAGCTTGTCTTGGCGATCGTGACCGCTCGAAATGGGTATGGAGACCCGCGCATGGGCTGCCGAAATACCGGTCCGCCCTGCACCAACAAGATCGCTGTGCGAACCGCGCGGTCCGGATTGCCGGTTCCGTAAGCCTCGGACATCTACACACTCCACTTTCTACCCAAGGCAACCAGCAAAAAAGACACTCCCGACCTTCGCGGCGACCAATTCTCTGCTCTCCCTTGCGTGGCGCGAAGTTGAGGAGACCCCTCTGCGGCCTTAAGATGCAGAAAACCTCTCTCCTGTTGCTGTCCGCCACAGCTGAGGCACAGCTTCCGGCGATCTAAAGTAGGCTCAGAAACCTGCCGGTATAACCTCAAATTAACCTAAAGTGTTCCGGGAAGAACAGTCTTTTTTGTAAAGATCTGGGGTCTCGAGGCTCGAAGGGTACATTGATGGTACATTGGCGGAAATACGAGCTGAAATGGAACGTGAGACTCTCATTCTTCACCACTTGATTCGTGCCAACCGCCATCCCTAGCCGCGCACACGGCATGCATTCACAGCGGATTCGCCAGCCGAATCTCCGGCTTCACGTGGACCATCGGCAGGCCAGACTGGGGGTCCGTTCGACCCAATTTCGACTGCGACGTCCGCATGACCTTAAGGCGTTGCAGGAGTGCATTCATTTCTAGGGGCGCAGGGAGCATATTCCTGCAACTCCGGACAGTCTCTTTCATCTCTAAGGATGGTAGGTCGGTTCTTCGAGCAGGGAGGCCCTCCCCCAGGTGACCACAAGCAATCAAAGGAACTTTTTCCGCGCGTTCTTCGACTTCTTTGTCCTTTTCAGCGGTATCTCCACGGCTTCCAATTTGGCGCGAACCCAGCGCCGTCCGCCGAAAAAACGTGGAATCTTTCTGTACCGCAGCCCCGCTGAAGGCTGAACAATATCCACTGGCCTTTCCTCCCCGGCTTTGCCCCCGAAAAGTGCGTCGAGCCGCCCGAGCATCCCACCAGTGGGCAAAGTCAGAGCCGCACCACAGTTGATAAAATTGAATCAATGTCCATCTCCCGCCAGCAGGCGCTCGACCACTTCCGTTCTTCCGACCTCATTGGCCTGGGCTTCGAGGCTGACGCGGTGCGGCGCCGTTTGCACCCTGAAGGTGTGGTTACCTACATCATCGATCGCAACATCAACTACACCAGCTTCTGCACTGAGTACTGCACCTTCTGCGCCTTTTATCGGCCACTCAAAGGGCCGCGCGCGGACGAGGGCTACATCCTCGACTTCGAAACGATCTACGACAAGATTGCCGAAACGGCGGCCATGGGCGGCACGGGCGTGCTCATGCAAGGCGGCATTCACCCCGATCTCAAGATCGATTGGTTCGAGCGCCTCTTCCGCGGTATTAAACATCGCTTTCCCCAGATCTGGCTGCACTGTCTTTCGGCTGCTGAGGTGCTGGCCATCGCTGAGTACTCCGGCCTTGACCTGCGCACCACCATCGCCCGCCTGCGCGACGCCGGCCTCGATTCCATCCCCGGCGGCGGCGCCGAGCTCCTCGACGACGAGGTGCGCTTCCGCATCGCGCGGCTCAAGTGCCGCACCGAGGACTGGGTCAGCGTCCACCGCACCGCGCACCAGCTTGGCATGAGGACTACGGCCACCATGATGTTTGGCGTGGGCGAAACCATGGACCAGCGCATCAACCACTTTGAAGTCGTTCGCCGGCTCCAGGAGGAGACCGGCGGGTTCACCGCCTTCATTCCCTGGAGTTTCCAGCCCAAAAACACGGCTCTCGGCGGCCGCGGATGGGACGAAGCCACCAGCGTCGAGTATCTCAAGGTGCTGGCCATCTCCCGCCTCTATCTCGATAACATCGAAAACCTGCAGGCCAGTTGGGTCACGCAGGGCTTGAAGGTTCTGGAGTTAGGCCTCCACTTCGGCGGCAACGACGTGGGCAGCGTGATGCTCGAAGAGAACGTAGTCAAGGCTGCCGGCACCAGCAACTGCACTACCGAGGAAGATCTAAGGCGCATCATCCGCGACGCTGGTTTTAAGCCCGCCCAGCGCGACACTCTCTATCGCACACTCTTTTTGAACTGAGATCCCTATTCGGCCCCAGGGCAATTTTCCACCAAGTGAGCCTGGTCGTGGAATCCCGCAAGTCGGCACGCGTGCTCACTTAGACAGCAAATCGGTTCTGGTTTTCACGGAATCGTCACTGCGAGTCTGCGGCTTGATTTGGAGCGGGAGACCGGGATCGAACCGGCGACATTCAGCTTGGGAAGCTGACGTTCTACCACTGAACTACTCCCGCCCTTTAGAATCAATCGTTTGACTTATTCATACCGCTGTAGCGCGCACCTTGGTCTCCAAAGTGGCAATCCGAGGTCAAATTTGAGGCGACGAAAGCACTCCTGAAAAGTGACGGCGGCGCGATGTGGGTGCCAACGGCCATCTGGCCAACCTCACCCGGAAACGCAATGCAGAAAAACGGTCAACTACGCTTCCATCCGGTTCAATGGGATAGATGCAGACCTGATCCCCGCCTCATCATCATAGACTAGCAACCTGCCTCATGGAAGGGAGGAGGGGCGCACAAAAGCACGCGAGGCGGCCTCTCTCGACTGGCGAAAGGGCCACAAAACGAAAGCTCCAACGAATTGGCAAACGCCGTGTTAGGAAGGCTTGATGGCGGAAGCGGAGGGATTCGAACCCCCGATACCCTTTCAGGTATGCCGGTTTTCAAGACCGGAGCCATCAACCACTCGGCCACGCTTCCGCTCCATCTCAAGATACCACTATGCCTGAAAAGCTTACCTTACTTCGCCAACGCCTCTTTGCGCGGGTCACATGGAACCGGGCAGAACGATTGAGCTCGCGGCTTCGGCGGGCCGTCACCAGCGCGGCCTAAGCCGATCGGCTAATTCGGAAGCAACCATAACCCACCTGGGAGTTGAACGCAATTCAGGGTGTCCGGCCCAGAAACTTGGCTGGTCAGCAAGACCCATCTGAATGCCCTCGGTGCAGGCACCTTCCAGGCCGAATGCACGCGCGGCTTGGCGGCGCCGGGAGCGCGAGTTTGCAATATTCCGGCTGAAGGTGTTTCAATCTAAACATTGAAACAGGGGTGCTCCACCCATGTGGGGCTGAGAAATACCCTCGAACCCGATCCGGATAATACCGGCGTGGGAAGTTTTCTGATCCGAGCGGGCATCTTCCTCACATTGCGGCACGGTTCCCTTGTTTCAAGCAGCAAGAAGCAAGAGGAGTCTATGCAAGCAGCCGTTCGTCTCTCGCCGTCAGCCTGCAGGCGCGCCCGTCAATTCCCGGTGAATACACTCGTATTGTGCCTCTGTCTGGCTGCCACATGGGGAGCGCACGCACAACAACAAGCGCAAGGCCAAGAGCGAGATCAGGCTCCGGCTACCCCAGCAAAAGCTGCAACGAAGCCCACGCAGGCGCCTGAACCTCAGCCGCCTGCCGCGGCGCCGCAAAAGCTAACTCCTACAACTACGACGGTGGTGGTGCTCGGCGCAGTACACGGCAACTATCTTCCGCAGCAGGTCACGGTGGGCACGCTGAGCGGAATGCCGCTAAAGAATGCGCCGCTCTCCGCCACCGTGGTGACGCGTGACCTGATGGACGACCAGGTTGCGCGGCTGCTCTCCGACGTAGTGCAGAACGACGCCTCCGTAAGCTTCGATTATGTGCCCGTGGGTTATTACGGCGACTACCAGATTCGAGGATTTCCCATCGACCTGGCCACGGGGCTAGAGATTGACGGGATGACCATCGCCGGTGAGCAGGATGTGCCGCTCGAAAACAAAGAGCGCGTAGAAATCCTGAACGGGCTGGCCGGCGTGGAAAGCGGCGTAGCCTCGGCGGGAGGGCTAATCAATTACGTGACCAAGCCTCCGATCGGCATTCGCGCCATGGACTTGGCCACTGATCAGCGCGGGACGACCTACGGCGCCGTCGATCTGGGCCATCTGTTTGGCAGCCGGAAACAGGTGGGCGCGCGCATTAATCTGGCGGGCGAACGAATCATGCCGTACATGATCGACACCAACGGCTGGCGGGCGGTGGGGACGGGCGCAGCGGACTGGAAGATCTCGCCCAAGGCCTTGCTGAACGCCAACTTCGAGTACCAGCACAAGACGGAACGCGACGGAAGCGGCTATCAGTTGCTGGGCGGCACCTTAGTGCCGGACATCCATCGCATTTATACATCGACGATGCTGGGTGATCAGCCTTGGGGTCCGCCCGACACCTACGACACCTTCAATACCAACGCCCGCTTCGACTACACCTTCTCGCCCTCGTGGTTGGCCTTCGCAGAGGCCAGCCTCAGCCACTCGCTCATCCAAGACAATGTGATCTACGCCTATGGCGCAGCGATCGATCCCGCGACGGGCCTTTCTGACTGTCCGGGCACGCCCAACGCGCCTGTCTACTTCTTCTGTCCGGACGGGACCTACGGCGTGTATGACTACCGCGATCCAAATGAGCTGCGCATCGACGCCGTGGCTGAGGCCATGGTCACGGGCCACGTGCGCACGGGAGCCGTGATGAACGATCTGACGGCGGGCGTGAATCTCTTTCTGCGCAGCGTACAGCTGCCCGGATTCTACACGGCAGCCAATCCCTACTCACCCGACGGCATTGTGCAGGACGGCGCTGTATACGCATACGTGGGATCGGAAAACATTTATCAGCCCATTACTCCGCTGCCGCAGGAGAGCCCCCTCCAATCCGCTGGGCCGCGCCGGCTGTGGGAGGACAACCATCAATCGTCGGCGGTGATCGAGGAGCGGATGCACCTGCCGGACCGGATTGAGATCATCGCCGGGGGCCGTTACGATTCTTTACGCGACCACAACTACTCGCTCTATGCTTCATGCGCCGACGCAGGGGACTTAAATCCGCGCACGGCTCCTACGCCCAACCCCTGTGCGCCCAAATTCAGCGACAAACCGATCTGGATGCCGCAGTACGCCCTCACGTTCCATCCCGTTGCGAATGTCACTCTCTACTCAAATTACGGCGTCCAGCTATCGCTTGGCCCCGAGGGGCCCTTCTGGGTTGACAACAGCAGCCAATATCTGGCGCCATACTTTACGCGGCAGTTTGAGGTGGGCGCCAAGTACGAACCTGGACAGAGCATTCTGCTTAGCGCAGATTTCTTCCATATGCGCGCACCGTTCTTCTATCCCAAGGTAATCCAAGCTCCAAACAGTTTTTGTCCGGCAAGCGAGTTTCAGGCGCCTGGCGACCTGTGCTTTGTATCGGAGGGCCGCCAAACCAACAATGGTTTTGAATTCAATGCCCAAGGAAAGGCATCCAACTGGCTGCGACTCTCCGGATCAGCGGCGGCAATTCGCGCAGTTTCAACGGACACGGGTACGCCAGCGTTCAATGACAAGCAGGTGATCGATGTGCCCCGTTTGCGCACCACAGTGTCTGCAGATCTCACCGTGCCCTATGTACGCGGACTGCACCTCATGCCCGGTTGGATCTACGCGAGCCGCAATGAGGCTACCCGCGACGACAAGGTGAGTGTGCCGGCCTGGAACGTCTATAACTTGGGCGCGCGTTACACACCTGGAGGTGAGGGAGGCCGGGTGACATTCACCCTCTACGCCAATAACATTGCCAACAATCGCTATTGGTCCGATACCGGCGCAAGCTATGGCGACACGTTTGTCTGGCTGGGCGCTCCCACGACCGTACGCCTGGACGCACATTACGTCTTCTAAGCTCTTGCAATCGGGTAAAGGATGAATTCATAGTGAATGCAAAGGCAAAGGCTCACGGCATGGACGGCACGCTGGTCGAACCCGACTGGCCTCCGCTGACGCCCGATGAGGTAGGTGCTGTGCTGCGGGAATTTCCCGCTTTTGACGGACCGGCTGAGATCTTGACCACCAGCCCGCGACCGTTTTCCGCGGCAGGAGTGGTTGCCACGCGTGGGGGCCTGATCTTCATCAAGCGCCACAGCCGCGCGATTCGCAATCGTGAAGGACTGCTTGAAGAGCACCGGTTCGTGGCGCACCTGCGCGAGCACGGCAGACTGGCGCCGCGGGCTTTTGCCGCGCCATCGGGTCAAACAGTCATCGAATCCGGTGAGTGGACCTACGAAGTGCAAGAAATCCCCGAGGGCGTGGACTTGTATGAGCAGGCGATCTCATGGACGCCGTTCCGCGGCGCACATCATGCGCAGGCGGCAGGTGAAGCGCTGGCGCGGCTGCATCATGCGGCGGTGGGGTTCGGTGCTCCGCGCCGCCCGCCGCACCCCCTGGTAGCCAGCTTTACGATCTTCGCCGCACAAAATCCTGAAGCTGAGCTGCGCCGGTATTTGTCCGCGCGGCCTTCGATCGCAGATCACACCGGCGTGCGCCGGTGCGCGGACGAGGCGCTCGATTTACTGGCTCCGTTTCACGCCGAGCTTGCGCCTCTCTTGCCCGCGCTGGCGCCGTTGTGGACACACAACGATCTGCACGGCTCGAATCTCTTCTGGAGCGATGCGAGCGACGCCGCGCAGGCCACGGCCGTCATCGACTTCGGCCTCGCGGACCGCACGAACGCCGTGCACGATCTGGCGCACGCCATCGAGCGCAACATCGTTGAGTGGCTTGTCCTGGTCAACGATCCCACGCACCCTGACGATGTTCCTATTCACTTCGATCATCTCAATGCGCTGCTCGACGGCTACGAAGCAGTGCGCCCGCTCACGGAAGAGGAGGCCGCGGCGCTTGCGCCCATGGCGGCGCTCTGCCACGCCGAGTTCGCGCTCTCTGAGGCGGACTACTTTCTGGGCGTGCTGCACTCGGAAGAGAAAGCGGCGATGGCCTACGATGGCTGGCTGGTCGGTCATGCGCGCTGGTTTCGCGGCGCCGGGAGCCCACTGCTGGCTGCCTTGCGGCGCCGGGCCGAGGCGCCGCTTGCGCGGAGGACAACCCGCCGATGAGCTACCTTGCCGCGCACGGCCTCGAAATCTCGGGCGTCATCACGACGGTGCTTGGCATCTGGCTCACCACACGCCGGCTGCTCATTTGCTGGCCCATCACGCTGGTCGCCGACGTGATTTACCTCATCGTCTTTTACCGCGCCCGCCTCGACTCCGACGCGCTGCTGCAGGTTTTCTTCATCGTTTTTACGCTCTACGGATGGTGGCATTGGTGGCGCGGAGTGATTGCGGAGGGCGAGGTGCGCGTGGAACCGCTCAGTGTGCGCGGCTGGATGGCGGGGTTGACCGCGGGCGCGGCAGGCTCCGTGCTGCTGGGCTGGCTGATGGTGCGCGTAGGCGCGGCACTGCCGCACTTGGATGCGACGCTGGCCAGTTACTCGCTGGTCGCCACCTGGTGGCAGACGCGCAAGCACATCGCCAATTGGTGGTTGTGGATTGTTGTGGACGTGGTCTACATCGGCGAATACGTCTACAAGAATCTGCAGGCCACGGCGCTTCTCTACGCGGGCCTGGTGCTGCTGGCAGTCCTGGGATTGCGCGACTGGCGGAGCGTGGCGCAGTCCGTTTAGATCGCAGCCTGCACCACGTTGTGCAGCGGCTCGCCCCGCAGGTGGCGGCGCAGTTCGGCGGCCACGGTGCGCAGGGCGTTCGACGCAAACTGAGGAGTAGAGCCACCGATATGCGGCGTGAGCAGCAGGTTGGGGCAACTCCACAACGGATGGTCCTCGGGCAGCGGCTCGGGATCGGTGACGTCCAGGGCAGCGCGAATCCTGCCCGCTTGCAGCGCCGCAAGCAGCGCATCGGTA
>JAKABE010000057.1 GCA_021801945.1 Acidobacteriota bacterium | reverse complement strand
AGCCTGATATGACTCTTTTGCTGTTGCCCGGTTTTGAAGCTTCGCTGGCGCGCGCCCGCCACCGCAACACGCGAATTGAGGAGCGGACCGGCAGGAACGAGGGGCGGTTCGAGGCCGAGGAGGATGCTTTTTACGGGCGGGTGTGGGAGAGATACCGCGAGATTGCGGCGCGGGAACCGGAGCGTGTGGTGAGGATCGAGGGCGACCTGAGCATCGACGAGGTTCATGAGCAGATTGTGGAAGCGGTGGCCGAACGGTTGGTACTGGCGGTGAGGGAAGGCTGAAGTGCGATTGCGGCCAGGATTGCCGACTGGAGACTATAATCTGCTGATCGGAGCGACGGCACCGGAATATTAGACATAACTTTCAGGCCGATTCGCGGCACAGAGCCGCACCCGTTTCATCCCAACCACGATGCACAAGGAGGTCAGCTTGCGATCTTTGCCGAAGCCGAATCCCGCCAACCCGCCTGGACAGGCGAACCGAAGCAGAGTTTCCGGGATCCGAGGCAGGTTGCTGCGCCTGCCTCTGATGTTTTCGTCTGGTCCGATGCTGGCGGCCGGATGGGCTCAGGCCGAGGTCACGGTTCTGCGGCATGTGACCCTCATCGACGGCAATGGGGGCGCACCGCGGCGCGATGCGGCCTTGGTGATTGAGGGAGAAAAGATCGCCGCCATCACCGACGCCAATGCTCCCACGCCCAAAGGCGCGAAGGTGGTGGACCTGCCGGGCAAGACCATCCTGCCGCAGTTCATCAGCGTCCATGCGCACCTGGGACTGGTGAAGGGGACGGAGGCGGCATGGTCGAACTTCACGCGAGACAACGTCGAGCGGCAGTTGCTGCAATACCAGGATTACGGAGTGGGTGCGGTCTTGTGCATGGGGACCGACCAGGAGGAGATATGGGAATGGCGCGCCCGATCACATGCGGGAGATTTTCCGGGGGCGCAGATCTACACAGCGGGAAGAGGCTTTGGGGTGGCGGGCGGAATACCGCCAGCGCAGCCAGGCCACGATCCTACGTTCCGGCCGTCGACTCCGGAGGAAGCGCGCGAGGGCGTTCGCATGCTGGCGGCTCGCAAGCCCGACGTGGTGAAGATCTGGGTAGATGATTTCTGGGGGCAGTATCCGAAGATGAAGCCGGAGATATCCGCGGCCATCATCGACGAGGCGCACAAGGCGCATCTGCGGGTGGCGGCGCACGTTTACTATCTGGCGGACGCGCAACGGCTGGCCGACGACGGCGTGGATATGTTCGCTCACAGCGTCCGCGACGCCGAGATCCCCGATTCGCTAGTGGAGGAGATGAAGCGCAAGCACATCGTTCAGATACCCACGCTATCGCTGGACGATTTCATTACCGCCTATGCGGGCAGTCCCGTCTGGCTGGACGATCCCTACTTTCGAAATGCGCTGGGGCCGGGAATGTTTGAATTGCTCACCAGCCCCCAGTACCGGAAATCGGTGCAGGAGAGCAAGGTCACGGAGACCGAGGCCCGCTCGCTGCCGATTGCCATGAAGAACCTGATGAAGCTGTACCGGGCAGGAGTCACGGTGGTGATGGGCACCGATTCGGGCGCCAACCCGCAGCGGGTGGTGGGCTTTGGCGAGCATCACGAACTGCAGCTCATGGTAGAGGCCGGGCTGACGCCGCTCGAAGCCATCACACTGGCCACCAAGAGCGGCGCGGAGCTGCTGGGTGCGTCGAATGAGTTTGGCGTGTTGCGGGCGGGGCTGCGCGCGAATTTTATCGTGCTCGATCAAGATCCTTCAGTGGACATCCGGAATACGGAGACGATCCGCGAGGTGTGGAAGAACGGGGAACTGGTGAGCCACGGGCCGCAGCAGCGAGAGAAGTAAGCAGGGGCGTGGCGATGGGCGGCGGAGCAGTGCCACTCCCTGCGCGGGTTAGATCGAACGCTATAGACTCGATCCGTGGGCTTTCAGGAATTTTTGGGAAATGCGGGGACGGTGACGCGGCTGCGGGAGAGCGTGCGCGCGGGACGGTTTCCGCATTCGCTGATCCTGGCCGGGCCACGCGGCGCGGGCAAGTACAAGCTGGCGCTGATGCTGGCCCAGGCGGTGAATTGCCTCAACCCGGGCAAGAGCGACGGGCTGCCGGACTTCTGCGGGGTTTGCTCGAACTGCGGGCGCATCGGCGAGGCGGCCAACCTCGACCAGCTGGTTGAGGAGGCGGCCGCGGCGCGCGAGGATCTGCGCGAGACCGACAGGCGCGAGACGCGCATCCTGATTCAGACGCACCCCGACCTGCTGGTGATACCACCCGACCCGCCGCAACTGCTCATCAAGCTGGGCCAAGTGCGGCAGGCGATTCACGCGGCCTATTTCCGGCCGCCGGTGGAGGCGCGGCGCGCCTTTACGATCTTCACCTCGTCGGCGTTCATGAAAGAGGCGGCCAACAGCCTGCTCAAGCTGCTGGAAGAGCCGCCCGAGCACACGACGCTGATCCTGCTGACGGAGAATCCGCAGGAGCTGTTGCCGACTATCCGGTCGCGCGCCGTGACGCACCGGCTGGGCGCGCTGCCAGCGGAGGAGATCGAGGGCTTGCTGGCGGAGCGGCGGCCAGAGTTGAAGACCCAGGACCGGGAGTTGGGGGCGCGGCTGGCCGAAGGCGCAGTGGGCCGCGCGCTGACGTTCGATTTGAGCGCGTATCGAGCCAGCCGGCAGGATGCGCTGACGATTCTGCGCAGTGCATTGCGCGAAGGCGGGGCGGCGGGCGGGTTGGGCTATTCGGAGCTCTTCCGTGCCACGGAGAGCTATCGCGGCGGGGCCGAGGGTCAGGAGAAAACGTTGAACCTGCTGCGCGCCCTGGGCAGCGTGATTGAAGACCTACTGTTGATGATTGCCGGCACGCCCGGCCTGGTGCGCAACCGGGACCTGGGGGCGGAACTGGAGCGGATGGCCAAGGGTCTGAGTGTGGAGTGGATCGACAACGCGGCGCGAGTTTTGACACAGGTGGAGCAGGGAATGCGGCGCAACCTGCTGCGCTCGCTCTCGCTGGACGCAATGGCGGCGAGCCTGGAACAGGGCTGAGTGTTCCCGCACAGCGGCGTGCGAGAATGAGGGGAGCAACCCCCGTGCTGACCAAGGCATCTTTGCTGATAAGAGCAGGCGCATGTACGACACGGTTCAGAGAGCGTTATAAACGTTCGCTGCAGGTGCGGTATTGTCTTGCGCGGATCGAGCAAGGCGCAAATCGGGCCCAATCTCAAGGGGACAATCTGAAAGCAGTAGACGCCGGCGGGCGAGGAGCGTCGGGTGGGTGCGACGTCTTCGGCAAAAGCGGCCGGCGCTGGGAAGGCCATTTTTTATTTAAGGGAAGGACGTTTTTCGAATGGGCGTTTCATCGATTCTTCCGGCAGGACGGGGCCTTCCGGCAGGGCGCGGCGCAGGCACCGCCGGCCCCGTGAGGCAGCAGGGCCTCAACTTGAAGGGGCGGTTCGCAGTGCCAACCCAGCGCTTCCCGGTGCAAAATACAGAGGTGGACATTGGGCACCGTCACGCCGAACTCTTTTATCTGCAGAAGCAGATCTATTCGCAGACTCCGATGGTGATCGTGCTGGAAGACGGCGAACGTGTGGAAGGGTGTATCGAGTGGTACGACCGGAATGCGCTCAAGGTGCGGGGGAAAGTCAAGACGATGATCTACAAATCCGCCATCAAGTACATGTATAAGCTGGGGGAAAACGGTTCATGAGGGTTGTGGGCGCGGGCGTCACGCCCGTCGAAGCCAGCTTGGCAAAAGAAGCAGAAGCGGGCTACCTGGAGTGGGGGGCGTGGGGTGCGTCATTTGGGGCTAGACGTTCCCCGCCAGCGCAGCGGCCAGCGACCAGACTCCTTCCACAATCCCGAAAGGGCAAGGCCTCCCGCAGAAGCCCGTAGGCAGATGCAAGCACGCATGATCCTGTGAATGCCAGGATGAAGTAACGGCTGCGTGATTCCAGCGCGTAAGAGACCAGCAAGGCAGAGACGGCAAAGAGCCCGAAGATGGTAAGGCTATTCATTCGGGTTCCTTTGAATTTCTCTGCAGGGGGTAATGGCCTCAATCGTGGGAACTCGCTGTGACTCCAATGCGCGATCGGCAGTGGCGCGCCCCGTGCGGCTCTTAAATTGAGATGCAAGCCGGAACCGCACTGGGGCAACAGGAGCGTTTGGATAGCATCGAGGACCAGGGTCGGCACAGCTACTTGCGGTTCTCCAGCCAAAACTTCCAGAGCACCCAAAGCAGAAACGCCACGGCCAGAGTCACCGGGACAAAAAAATATACATCTAGGCGAATGGCATGCATGAGAGGAGCTGTTTCGGCTTTCCGCCCTCGGTGGTAGTGATTGCCGAGCTGTGCTCTCCCCGAAGTGGCGAGCGCAGGCGGTATAAAGAAGAAGCCGCTTGGAATTAGGAGAATCCAGGACTGATAAAGAAAGAGTAGGTAGGCTGTAAGGTCTTTATAAGGAGACCGGGGCGAGCCCGCAGGGCGGGAGAGGCTCGGCGCGGGGAGCAACGTCTTGACATGCAAGCGGGCGCACGTGTTTTATCTTGCTAGGTACTCTTTGGGAATCCGGCCGGGGCGGGCGCGGTCAGAATCGCGCAGGCTCGCGGGATCGGAAGGCCAAGGGGTGCGATGTCGAACAGGAAGCAGACGGCAGCAGGGTTCCTGGGTGGCAGGGCGCAGGGATTGAAAGGCGAGCTCTTTCACAGGCAGAACAGGCCCTTCTTCCAGAGTCTGGGCCGCAGGGGACCGGCGGCCAGGATCATTCCCGGAGACGAGTCTAATCATTTAGGCGCCTGGATAGCGGTGGGGAACGCCTGTGCCCGGAGCGGAAAAGTGGCCGGCAGAGCGAGCAAAGGATGAGTGTGATTGCAAGTTTGGCAATGATAGCGGAACCGTCCGGCAGCGCAGGAGGCCTTGCGTTTCTTCTGCCGCTGCTATTAATTCCGGTGCTGTATCTGCTGATGATCCGGCCGCAGCAGAAGCGGCAAAAGCAGTGGCATGCCATGCTGGACTCAATGAAGGCCGGGGATCGGGTGACCACGGCGGGCGGCATCCGTGGCACAATCCTGTCGATTAAGGACGATGTGATCATCGTGCGTGTGGCGCCGGACAACTTGAAGCTGGAAGTGGCAAAGAGCGCGATCGCGTCTGTGATCACACAGGACGGATCTTCGCAGAGCTAGGGGCCCGGGGCTTAGCCGTTTGGGCTAGAGAATGGGAGTATGAAGAAGAATCTCAAGAACAAAGTTGCCCTGATTATTGCGGTCCTGGTGGTGTTTCTGTATGGTATCTTCGGGGTGCCGTCGGGCGTTTCGTTCAAGGCTCTGAAGCAGGCACTGTCCAACCGGATTCACCTTGGCCTTGACCTTCAGGGCGGCTCCCATCTAATTCTGCAGGTGCATGTGCAAGACGCCGTCAACGACGAAACGAACGACACGGTGCAAGCGCTTCTGCAGGATCTGAAGAAGGCCAACCTGACCTATTCGCAGATCTTCAAGCCCAACCCGCAAGAGCCGCAGATTATTCGCATCGAGGGAGTTCCGGCGGCGCAATCGAGCGCCGTGAGTGCGCTGCTGGACGGCGACAAGTACTCAGGCGAATACGACGTCTCGCAGGGCGCGGACGGCAGCTTCACCTTGACCATGAAGCCGATCTACGAGCGGGATCTGGAGAGCCGGACCGACCAGCAGGCCATTGAAACGATTACCGACCGCGTGGATGCGCTGGGAGTGACGGAACCGCAGATTCAGCAGTACGGCCTGGGGGCCAACCAGATTCTGGTGGAGCTGCCGGGCATCAGCGATCTGGACCGCGTGAAGACGATCATCCAGTCAACGGCGCGCTTAGAGATTCACGCCGTCGATGGTGGGCCATTCCCCAGCGAGCAGGCGGCCCTGGCCAGCGTGAACAACAACCTGTCGCCCGAGGAAGAGATCCTGCCGGCGTCAGGCAGTTTGGCTGGGGGCGGCGGCGGCGACGCCTACTACATTTTGCAGCGCATGGCCATTGTCGCCGGCAGTGACTTCCGCTCGGCTACTCCTGGGATCGACCAGAACACCGGGCAGAGGAACGTAAATTTCACCCTCACCGACGAAGCCGGCGACAAGTTCTGGAACTACACTAGCGCCAACATCGGGAAGAGCATGGCGGTGGTGATGGGCGGGACGGTGCGTGAAGTGGCCACCATTCAAAGCGGGATTCGTGACAGTGGGCAGATTACCGGGAGCTTTACGCCGGATGAGGTGATGATGCTCTCCAAGCTGCTGCGCACCGGATCGCTGCCGGCCTCGCTGAGCTATCTCGAGGCCAGCACGGTGGGCGCGACGCTGGGCGCCGACTCCATCCGCGAAGGCGTGACGGCGGCGATTGTGGGCGTAGTGCTGGTTTGGGGCTTCATGCTGTTCTACTACAAGGGCGCAGGCATTAACGCCGACCTGGCGCTGTTTCTGAACCTTGTGATCCTGCTGGGATTCATGGGCTTTTCCCAAGCCACGCTTACATTGCCGGGGATTGCTGGAGTGATTCTGACCATCGGCATGGGCGTGGACTCGAATGTGCTGATCTTTGAGCGCATTCGCGAAGAGATTCGCGCCGGCAAGGTGGCGTCGGCGGCGGTGGACCAGGGCTTCCACCACGCGACCTGGACGATCATCGACACGCACGTTACGACGATTGTGTCGGCAGCCATCCTGTTCATCTTTGGGACCGGGCCGGTGAAAGGTTTTGCCACTACCCTGACTTTCGGTCTGCTGGCCAATTATTTCACCTCCGTTTTTGTCTCGCGGGTAATCTTCGAGGCGCATTTGAACCGGTTGAAGACGGGGGAGATGGTTTCGATCTAAGAAACAGCTTCTAGCCGCTAGCCTCTAGCCGCTAGCTGGCCACGGGACAGGCAGGGATGAGGATACCCGCATTGGAGCGCTAGGAGTTAGAAGCTGGGGCTAGGAGCTAGGAGAAGAAGTGGAGTTTTTTCACGAGGCAAAGGTGGACTGGCTGGGAAAGAAGTGGTATTTCCTTGCCTTTTCAATGATCTTCAGCGTGGCCGGGGTCATCTCCATGGGCTGGCACTGGGCGCATATCGGCAGCCCGGTGCCGCTGGGCGTTGATTTTCAGGGCGGCACACAGGTGCAGGTGCAATTTGCCGAGCCTCCGGATATTATTCGCATCCGGCGGGCTACGGAAGAGGCGGGCATCAAGGGCGCCAGCGTGGTTAACTTTGGGCCGGCCGCGGACTATGGTGTTCTGATCAGCCTTCCGGAGCAGACCAACGAGGCGGCACTGGACGTGGGCCGCGAGCGGATCGAGAGCGCGCTGCGGGAGCACTATAGCGGCAACTTTACGGTGCGCAGCGTGCAGGTTGTAGGGCCCACGGTGGGGCATCAGCTTGAGCGCCAGGCTGCGCTGGCCACGCTGTACTCGATGATCGGAATGCTGGTTTATCTCTGGTTCCGTTTCCAGTTGATTTATGGCGTAGCTGCTGTTGTGGCTTGCTTTCACGACACGCTGATCACGGTGGGGGCATTCTCGCTGGCCAGTTCCATGGGCTTCAGCGGTTTGGAGCTCAGCCTGACTGTGATCGCCGCCATTCTCACCCTGGTGGGTTACTCGATGAACGACACCATCGTGGTGTTCGATCGCATCCGGGAGAACCTGCGCCTGAGCCGGCGGGAGCCGCTGCCGGACCTGGTCAACCGCAGCATCAACCAGACCCTGAGCCGGACGGTGCTTACGTCGGGGCTTACCTTTCTGACGGTGCTGTCACTATTTATTTTTGGCGGCGAGGTGTTGAAGGGCTTTTCATTTGCACTTGTGGTGGGTATCCTAATCGGTACTTATTCCTCGATTGCCGTGGCGTCGCCCATGCTAGTGGCTTGGCAAGAGTGGCGGGCGAAGAAAGGCCGGTCAGTGGCCTTGCCGGCCGCGAGGCGCGGAAGGTAGAGGGACCAGAGATTGGCGCTTTTGAATCCATGCCCCCCCGTCATCGGCGACGGGGGATCGTTCTTTGCAGAGGTGCGCGACCGGCGAGAGACGCGCTGGAGATGCGGCCAAACGGGTCATGAGGGGAAGGAGAAAGCTGCACCTAAGCCGCGGCACTTTGCAGTCGTAGCGTGGTTCTGGTAAGGTGGACAGGCTTCTCAAACGAGAGCTTTCCGGTAGCGGGAACATTTGCGGTTTCCGCGGTGTCTAAAGAGAGGTAACCAAACACTCGATTCGAGGCTGGCTATGTTTGAAGATTCCACATTTGAATCCGGAGGCAGGATCAAGAGCAAGAGCGGCCGGTGGATGCTGTTCACGGGCTCCATCAATGCCGGGATTCTGATACTGCTGATCCTAATTCCGCTGATCTATCCTGAGGCGTTGCCTTCGGAGATGATGCAGACGCTCTTGATTGCCCCTCCACCCCCACCGCCCCCGCCGCCGCCTCCGCCGCCTCCGCAGCAGGTCCATGTGGTCCATGTGCAGCAGGAGATGATGAACAATCAGCTCACGGCGCCGAGCAAGATTCCGAAGAACATTTTGATGGTTACGCAAAAGGAAGCGCCGCCGGCGAACTTCGGGGTGGCGGGCATGGAAGGTCTGGGGGGCGGCAGCTCCATGAACAACATCTTCGGCAGTGGGGGGCCCAAGGTGAAGGCCGCACCTCCGAAGAAGATCAACATCTCTGCGGGCGTGGCCGTGGGCATGTTGATCCAGAGGACCATGCCGGTTTATCCGCCCATCGCGAAAGCGGCCCGCGTGCAAGGTACGGTCGTGCTGCAAGCTGAAATCTCCAAGCAGGGCACGATTCAGAACCTGCGTGTGATCAGCGGGCCGGCCATGCTGCAACAGGCGGCGATGGATGCGGTGAGAACCTGGCGCTACAGGCCCTACCTGCTCAATGGCGAGCCGGTGGAGGTCGAGACGACGATTAACGTGATCTTCACGTTAGGGGATTAGGACGTTTCACGAGGGGAGACCTTTCACTGGCTTCCTGGCGCAAGTCAAGCAGGGAGCTCCGCTATTGACGTGAATGCGAATCCTTGAGGAGGCGCATTCCCAGCAAGGGCCCGCGGGGCGGGCCATTCGCAGTTCACAAGAAACTCCTTAGGAGGAACGATTCAGTGATTCTCGCTCAGCTCACACACTTTGCTTCGCACGCCGCCAACAGCTTGGCCCTTTTCCAGGAGGGAGGGGCGGTCAGCTTCAGCCCACTGGGACTGTGGGCCAGCATGGGATGGTTGGCGCGCGCCGTGGCCATCGTCCTTTTCATCGAGTCGATCTGGTCTTTGGCCGTGATGATCGACCGCTACCTGTACTTCTCCGCCGCTCGCAAACAGTCGCGTGAATTCGCACCCAAGGTGGCAGGCGCACTGAAGGACAGCAAACTTGAAGAAGCCATCAAGATCGCCGACCGCAGCAAGAAGTCCCACTTGGCCGAGGTGGTGACCTCCGGTCTGCAGGAATTCCGCGCATCCGCGGGTGCGGCGACCACTGAGACCATCGAAAGCTCGAGTCGAGCTCTGGAAAGGGCCGAGGCTATTGTGCATGCCAAGCTGAAGAGGGGCCTGGGCGTTCTGGCCACCATCGGCGCCACCGCTCCGTTCGTGGGACTGTTCGGCACGGTGGTCGGCATTCTGCACGCGTTCCAGCAGATCGCGACCCAGAAGACCTCGGGTATCGGCGCGGTTGCGGGCGGCATTGCTGAAGCCCTGGTTACGACCGCGTTTGGTTTGCTGGTGGCCATTCCCGCCGTCATGGCTTTCAACTATTTCACCGGGCGAGTGGAAGCCTTCGACGTGGAAATGGATAACTCCTCGAGCGAACTGATCGACTACTTCATCAAGCAGAGCCACAAGCGGTAGTCGACGCGGACGGTGTATCCGGGCGAGAAATGCGGCGGGCGGGAGAACAGAAGCTCTGCCGCCCGCAGGATTAGCCAGACGCACTGTGCACGATTTCGCAAGACCGGAGAGTATCCGGTAAAAAAACTCAAAGCGCACGGAGCCCAACAATGGGAATTGCGGACCGTACATCAAGTCATAACGTGAATTCCAACATCAACGTCACCCCGATGGTGGACGTGATGCTGGTGTTGCTGATTATTTTCATGGTCATTACGCCGATGCTCACCAATAAGGTGCAGATCGATATGGTCCAGGTGAATAACTCTGTCCCCATGCCCGACGCCAACAAGGACGACGCGGTCGTTGTGGCCATCACGCGAAATGGGGCGGTGTTTCTTGGGCAGAATGAGGTCGATCCGAGCCAGCTGGGCGGACTTGTCGCAACCAAGTTGCAGAACCTGACCAACAAGACGATCTATATCCGCGCGGATTCGCGTGCGCAATACAAGTCGGTCGAGGATGCGGTAGACGATGTGCGCGCAGTGGGCGTGGACGATGTCGGCCTGCTGGTGCAGAGACGTGAAGGCAACCTCGCCGGTGGCGACTAAGCTGGCGCACAGATTGCGCTTGGCGATTGAACGGAAATCAAAGAAGGAGCTTAAGCCATGGCAATGGATACGGGACAAGCTGGCGGCAGCATGTCCAGCATCAACGTCACGCCCATGATCGACATTCTTCTGGTGCTGCTGATTATCTTCATGGTCATCGTGCCCACCACGCCGAATGGCCTGAATACATTGGTGCCGCAACCACCCAAGCACCAGCAGAAGCAGCAGCAGCCCAATGACCGCACGATTGTGGTCCAGGTTCTGTACCAGGCTGGCGCGCCTCCGACGTACAAGATCAACGACACGCCCGTGGCGCATCAGGACTTGTTGCCACAGCTGACGAAGATCTATGCGAACCGCGCGGTGCGGGTGATGTTTGTGAAGGGCGATCCCAATGTTGATTTCCGCTATGTGGCAGATGTCATCGATATCGGCAAGGCAGCGGATGTGGATCACATTGGCTTAATGACGCCCAAGATGGAAGCAGGTCAGTAGGCGGAGACAGGACGAGCCAGGCGACCGCTCCGGATGACGCGAAGCCGAAAGCGGCCACGGCCTGGAGGGGCAGGATATTCCAGGTTGACCTTTACCGGCATCAGGAGTTGGGGGTAAACCCAGGCGAAAAATGGAATAGAAGTCTGCCTGTCCTGTTTATTGGGGATATGTTTCCGAACCGGTTGGAATAGATTTCGAGGTGTGCGAACAAAAGAACGCTCGCCTGGAGGAGAAGGATACGAACATGAATGGACCCGCACGTATTACGGCGCTTGGGGTGGTGTTGGCCGGCATGGTCTTTTCGATGAGCGGGTGCCGTCAGCTAGAGGCCCGCGACCAGTTGAACAAAGGGGTGGATGCCTATAAGAGCGCACAGTACGAAGATGCCATCGACCACTTCCAGCGAGCCACAGAGCTCGACCCGACGCTATCGATGGCGAAGACCTATCTAGCAACCGCTCTGGCGCAGAATGTGGTGCCCGGTCTGGATACGCCTGAGAACCTGAGGACGGCGCAGCGGGCCATCACCATCTTCAAGCAGGTTTTGGCACAGAATCCCAATGATGTGAACAGCATTAAGCAGATCGCGGGCATCTACTTCAACATTGCCAGCCGCGCCAACCCAGCCCAATGGCTGCAGAATCTCGAAGAAGCCAAGACATGGCAAAAGAAGGTTTTGGCGCTGGATCCGAAGGATCCGGAGGCAGCGTACACGATCGGCGTGATTGATTGGACCGAGGCGCACCAAGACCTGCTCGATGCGCTCCAGCCAGCTGGGCTCAACGACGACGGCGAAGGCAACGTGAAAGCTCCCAAGAAGCTGATGCTGCAAGTGCAGAAGCAGACCGCGCCGCTGGTCGAGGAAGGCATGCAATACCTGCAGCAGGCGCTGGCCAACCGGCCGAACTATGACGACTGCATGGCATACCTCAACCTTATATACCGGAGCAAGGCGAATGTTGACTATGGCGACGCCAAGGCAGTGAAGGCGGATCTGGCACAGGCGGAGAAGTGGCGTGTCGATGCGATGAACACGCGCAAAGCCAACGAAGCAGAAAAGGCGAAGAAAGAACAGCAGATGGGCGTCACCATGGGGTCCGGCAACGGCGAGTAGCAAAGCCCATCCTCTTGCTTTAGGTGCGACGAAGGCCTCCACGATGCGTGGAGGCCTTCGTGCGTCAGTTGATGGCATTGCCGAGGCAGAGCGCTCTACACTCTGCATCAGCCGCAGTTGCTCGCGGGCATGTTCACCCGCCGTTTGCCCAAGATCTCAAACTTGATCTGCTTTGGAGCGGAGCAGAGGCTGAGGTCTCACGAGACGGGATGTCCGTGTGAGCGCCGCCTGCCCACGTATCAGGGCATTCTGCGGATTCCCCACTGAATGCGCATGCCGGCGCGGAAGTTGAAAGGCAGACTCGGATAACCAATGGGAGCGATGTGACGCTCGCTGAGCAGATTGTTTGCCTGCGCGTAGATGACCACCAAGGCCGTCAACTGGTAGCTGCCG
>JAKABE010000056.1 GCA_021801945.1 Acidobacteriota bacterium | reverse complement strand
GCAGGATGATGCCGATGATGGCCACGGCGCTTAAGTCCTGGCGGGTGAGCATAAGCGCCAACAGCGCGCCCACACCGGCCGAGGGCAGCGTGGAAAGGATCGTGATCGGATGGATGAAGCTCTCATAGAGAACGCCCAGCACGATGTACACGGTGACCAGCGCGGCCAGGATGAGCAGCGCTTCGTTGGAGAGTGAGCTCTCAAAAGCCTCGGCCGTGCCCTGAAAACCAGCCTGCAAGCTGTGGGGAAAATCTAGTTTCTTCGTTACTTTATTTATGTCGCTGATGGCGGTGCCCAGGGAAGCATGTGGAGCAAGGTTGAACGACACGGTAACCGACGGGAATTGTCCTTGGTGATTGACCGATAGAGATTCCGTGGCGGGTTCAATCCGGGTGATGGCGCTGAGTGGAACGGCGTCGGCGCCCGTGGCGACGCTGGTGAGATTGGACGAGGGGCCTGCGAGCGTGCCTGCCAGCACGTTGGGGGGTGCGCCAAGAACTCCCGAAGACGGCGTGTAGCGCACACCGCTCGTCAATGCGTTCGATCCGGCTGAGGCTGACGCCGAGGCAAAGAACGAAGTGGCCGCACCCGCGCCCGTGGCCCCGGAGGAGGCGTTCGACTGGATATAGAGATTGTTGATGTCCTCGGGATTGAGCTGCCAGCGGGGGCCGGTTTCCAGCACCACGTGGTACTGGTTGAGCTGGGTATACAGGGTGCTGATCTGGCGCTGGCCGAAAGAATCGTAGAGCGTGTTGTCGATGGTGGTGGGCGCGATGCCTAGCCGCGATGCGGTGACCCGGTCGATGATGAGATCGATGGCGCGCGCGCCGGTCTGCTGATCCGTGGCCACGTCCTCGAGCTCCGGCAGCTTCTTGAGTTGGGTCACGAGCCGGTTCGCCCACATGTTCAGCGCGTCCGTATCAGGGTCTTCGAGCGTGTACTGGTACTGGGTCCGGGTCACGCGGTCATCCACCGTGATGTTCTGAACGGGCTGCATGTAGAGGTGAATGCCTTGCACCTGTTGTAGGCTGCGCTGGAGGCGGCGGATGACGTCCGAGGCGCTGATATGGCGCACGTCGATGGGCTTGAGATTGATGGAGATGCGGCCGCTGTTGAGCGTGGTGTTGATTCCATCCGCACCGATGAATGAGGAAAGGCTTGCTACCGCGGGGTCCTGAAGAATGACCCGGTCCAGGGCCTGCTGCTTGACCGCCATGGCAGGGAATGAGATGGATTGCGAGGCCTGCGAGATACCTTGGATGACACCCGTGTCCTGCACCGGGAAAAAGCCCTTCGGAATCTCGATATAGAGAACGATGGTGAGAACAAAGGTGGCGGCAGCCACCAGAAGAGTGACGGTCTGGTAGCGCAGCACCACGCTCAGTGTGCGCCCATAGAAACCGATCAGGCCCTTGAACATGTGCTCTGTCGCGCGATACAAACGGCCCTGCTTTTCCTCCGGATTATGGCGCAGGATGCGGGAACACATCATGGGCGTCAGCGTTAGCGATACCACCGCGGAGATGACGATGGTGACGGCCAAGGTGACGGCAAACTCCCGGAACAGGCGGCCCACCACTCCCCCCATGAACAAGAGCGGGATGAGCACGGCAATGAGCGAGACCGTCAGCGACATGATGGTGAAGCCAATCTGCCCAGAGCCTTTGAGTGCGGCCTCTAGCGGAGACATGCCCTCTTCCAGGAAGCGGCTGATGTTCTCGATCATCACGATGGCGTCGTCCACCACGAAGCCGGTGGAGATCGTGAGAGCCATCAGCGAGAGGTTGTCCAGCGAGAAGCCGAGCAGGTACATGGCGCCGAAGGTGCCCACCAGCGAGACCGGCACAGCCACGCTGGGAATAATGGTGGCGTAGACGCTGCGCAGAAACAGGAAGATAACCATGACCACCAGGGCGATGGTCAGCATCAGCTCGAACTCCACGTCGTGGACCGAGGCCTCGATGCTGGTGGTCATATCGGTCAGCGTGGAGATGTGGATGGATGCCGGAAGGTTCGCCTCCAACTGCGGCAGCACGGCGCGGATGTTCTTCACCACTGTGATGGTGTTGGCGCCCGGCTGACGCTGGATGTTCAGGATGACGGCCGGCGAAACATTCATCCATGCCGCCTGCTTGGTGTTCTCTACACCATTGAAGACGTTGGCCACGTCCTTGACGAAGACGGGAGCGCCGTTGCGGTAGGCGACGACCACATTCTTGTACTGGTTGGCTTCTGTGATCTGGTCGTTGGCGTCGATCTGATAGTCCAGGCGCGGGCCGTCGAAGTTCCCCTTGGCGGAGTTGACGCTGGCCTGGACTAAGGCTGTGCGCATGTCCTCCATGTTCAGACCGTAGGATGAAAGCTCGACCGGATTGACCTCGACGCGTACCGCCGGCTTTTGGCCGCCGCTGATGCTTACCAGTCCCACGCCGCTCAACTGCGAAAGCCGAGGTGCCAGACGGGTGTCAATGAGGTCCTCGACCTGGGAAAGGGGCAGGCTGTCAGAGGTAATCCCGAGGGTAAGAATAGGAGCGTCCGCGGGATTGATCTTGTTGTAGACCGGCGGCACGGGTAAATCGGATGGCAGATAAGTCTGGCCGGCATTGATCGCCGATTGCACTTCCTCCTCGGCGACGTCGAGGCCCAAGGCAAGATTGAACTGGAGCACGATGACCGACACGCCGCCGGCGCTCGTCGAAGTCATTTGGCTCAACCCCTGCATCTGGCCGAACTGACGTTCCAGCGGCGCGGTGACCGTGGTCGCCATCACGATTGGGCTGGCGCCGGGATAAAAGGTGAGCACTTGAATCGTGGGGTAGTCAACCTGCGGCAGCGCGGAGACCGGCAGTTGCGTGAAGGCAACGATGCCCGCAAGCAGAATGGCGGCCATCAGCAGGGAAGTGGCGACTGGCCGCAGAATAAATGGACGGCACGGATTCATGGCGCGCTGATCCCGCTGGTCCCGGAGGACGTGGATGGCAGCGCAACCTTGGAGCGAAAGACCGTTGAGCCGTCGATGAGCTTTTCAAAACTGCTATCGGCTACCACATCTCCAGGCTTCAGTCCTGCGACCACGGTGTTCACGCTGTCAGAGATTCCCGGTGTGACGTTGCGAATGTGGGCCTTGCCGTCCTGGATGAGGTAGACAAAGGCGACGCTGCCGTTGTGCTGCACTGCCGAGGATGGAATCATCAGTTGGTCGTGAAGGGTCCTCACGAGCAGGCGCGTGTTGACAAACTCATTCGGAAAGAGAGTTCCCTCAGCATTGTTGAATTGCGCGCGCAGCTTCACTGTGCCGGTGGTGGTGTCGATCTGGTTATCGATGGCGATGAGCTTGCCCGTGCCAAGAAGATGCTGTTCCGTCCGGTCATATGCCTGAACGGTCAACTGCCTGCCGGCCCGCATCTCCTGGAGCACATCGGGAAGGCTGTCCTCGGCCAGAACAAATACAACCGTAATGGGTTGAAACTGGGCAATGGAGACGAGCGTGGTGGTGGAGTTTGCGGTAACCAGGTTGCCGGGATCGACGAGACGCAGTCCCACGCGGCCGTCGATGGGCGAAGTGATGTGGCAGAAACTTAACTGCACCTTGTCGAACTGTACGACTCCCTGGTCGAGCTTCACCGTTCCCGCATCCTGGAGCACCGTCTTTTCCTGGTCTTCCATGGTCTGCCGCGGAATGGCGTTCTTTTTCCACGCCACCTGATAGCGCTTGAGGTCCATCTGCGCCTCGGCCAGCACGTTCTGATCGCGTTCCAAGGTGCCCTGCGCCTGGACGAGTTGCGCGGCATAGGGGCGCGGATCGATATCGATCAGCGGATCGCCCTTGTGCACATATTGCCCTTCCTGGTAATGCACCGCGGTGATTACGCCGCTGACCTCGGCCGTGATGGAGTCGGTATAGACGGGCGTGACGGTGCCGATTGCATTCAGGTAAACGCTCATGTTGCCCAGGGTTGCGGTGGCCGTGGTGACCGGTACCGGCCCCATCATCTGAGATCGCCCGCCGCGCGCGACGGCTCGTTGGCTCTGGGTATGCTGGCGGATGACCCAATAAAAAAGGAGGCCGAAAAGCAGCAGGACGATTACCCAAACCCAGCGATGACGGCGCTCCCTGGGAGGCGCAGAGATCTCATTTGCGGGCGCGGGTTGCAAGGCAGGCGAAGGCTGATCCATGGTTCTCTCTTGTGTCCAATTACAAATCTGTAATTGGTGGGAAACACTCTTTCAAATCCAAAACGTGTGTAGAGATTGACATCTATAACTTTATCATCCGAAAGCCGGGCCCCTTTACACGGCGTCAGGGCAAGAGCGAGCCAAGAAGCGCGTAGCACCCCCTGGAGCAGGGGCGTCGCTATGCAGATGTTCTCAGGTACCTATGCCAAAATGGACGTTCGACTGAAGCAAATAGTTGCAGAGTCCGGTGGCTGGCACGGCCAGAAGAGTTTGTCGCGAGACGTACCATTCGCGCGCCGGTTCGCAGGCTTCCAGCCCAATCGCAGAACATTGATCCGCTAGGCGGCCATCACCTGTGCCAGCCTCCGCACCGTAAGTACAGTAATGTCGTCCTGCTGACCGAAGGCCTTGGCAGCGTCGGCAATATAGAAGGCAGACTGATTGCTCAAATTGTGCAGCCGCTCGAAGCCAAACAGTTCGCCTGAAGGCTGCCGGGCTTCAACCACTCCATCCGAAAGCAAAAGCAACCGGTCGCCGGGGTGCATGTAGAGTCTGACTTCCTCGTAGCCCGCATCCGCAACAACCCCCAGCGGCAACCCACCGGGCAGGGCCACTTCCTGACTGTTGAGATAAGGAGGCGGGTGCCCGGCGTTGGCCAGCACTGCCTGGCCGTCAACTCCGAACCAGACCGCCTGGCAGGTGGTGAAGCTCTCGTTGCCCGCCAGGACGCGGTTCAACGAGACCAGGATCTTCGCCGGACTTCGCTCCGTGGTGCGGCGCAGCGCGCCCATCAGCATGGAGACGTTCATCGCTGCGCTCAGTCCCTTCCCAGCCACGTCGCCGATCACCACCAGCAATCCTCCATCCGTCGGCTGCACGTGGAAGAAATCGCCGCCCACCTCCTGCGCAGGGTTGTAGACCGAGTTCACCTCGAATCCAGGCGTGACCAGCTTTTCATGGGGAATCATCAGCTCCTGTACGCTGCGCGCGGCGGCCAGTTCGCCCGAGGCCCGTTGCTGGTCGCGCTGAATGCGCAGGAAACGGCCGAAGATAATGATGATGATGACCAGAATGCTTGTGAAATCGGCGATCGAGGCAAAGTGGATGGGGATGGGGCCAGCCATTAAGGTGAGCGGCGAGTGGTAGGGACGCCCTGTCCATTCGCCCATGCTCGCCGTGACCACGGGCTCGATGATGCCCACCAGGCCGAATACCAACGGAATGAGCAGCAGCCCCGCCTCAAAGTTGCGGCGCAGCGTAGCAGAAATGAGGGTAGTAAAGATAAAGACCGACCAGGCAATCATCCACAAAGCGCTGAACAGCAAGACGGCCACCAGCACAACTCCAACCGCCCTGCCCCGGCCCACCAGCAGCAACGTCGGGCCAACAGCGGCCAGAACCGGCGCCGTAAAGCTCAACAGGTGGATATACCAGCGCCTCCGCAACGAAAGAAATGCGATTAGAAACTCAAAGAACAGGTAAGCCGAGACGAGGATAAGTTGGAGCACCAGAGCCTGATACCACAAGGTGTCCAGTCGCGCGTAGCTGCCGGCCAGCTCCACGAAGCCGATAGGCGCCTGGGCCAGTTCCTCCAGCGCAAGCCAGAGATATTCGACGTGGCCCTTTTGCGCGAAGAAGAGCGCCAGCAGAAAGATCCCTAGTACCGTCAGCAAAATCGAATAGATCAGTTGCGGCAGACGCGTAAAGAGGGTTTCATTTTCCCAAATGATCAGGGAGCGCACTAGATCCCGCCGGTTGCCCAATAGCAGCCTGCGCGTGGCAAAGAAGTTGGTGTAGGCGCCGAAACCGAAGGGGATATAAAGAGTTCTCACCGCCAGAACCAGCGAGGTCTGGGTGGGCGCCACATCCAGGTCATAGAGGCGCGTGATCTGCTGAAAATGCTCTGGGGCATTGCCGTTCTGCCCTTGCGGGGTAACACGCCTGCCGTTGGCAAAAACAGCCATCCCCGGCTCGGGGATGCCGATTCCGAACGGCGTGCTCCGCGAGACGGGCAACTCAACAAGGAGCGCAACCGGCCCGTGATTGGCAGGCAGCCGGATATGGAGCCGGAACCAGGCATAGCGCCGGCCAGTTCCTGCATGCCCTGCTCGTTGGCCCGACCTTTGCCTCTCGATCCGGTTGCCGGCGGTCTCCTCTGGTTCGGGGACCTTGTCGATCACGGCATGGGCATCCCGTATTGCCCAGCTGGAATCGTCGAAGTCGGCCCTCGATGCGTTTGGGTCGGACGTGATGCCCACCCGCCAGTCACGGTTCAGCCAGAGGGGAGATCCCATCTTGCCCGCATCAAAAATTGGGGTTAGGGAAGCGTTGCTCGCGCCGGAGTGCATCCCCCCCGGCTCTTTCGCGGACCTCAGGATTCCGGCACGTGGCCCTTGCGAGCGTAATGAAGCCGGCTGGGCTGCGATCTGCGCCATCCCGCAGATGACCGTTACAAGTAGGCTCAGAATGGCTTGACGCAAAATCTCCCCCCGGTTCCGTGGTTTCCACTGTAATTCACAAGGACGGGTAGAGGCGCCAGGAAAGTTGCGGCGCTGCCTTATCGGGAGCTCAAAAGCTAGGCCTCCAGCCTTGAATGCCATCAAATAGCCCCAACTTCCCATGAAATATCCTCCCTTTCCTGGGTCGATCGGGTGGATACTAGCGTCTAAGAAATCAGGAATCCCTGAGGTGGAGTGCGAGCAGCCGGGCGGCTACGAGGGCGCTTAGGAGGTGGAGCAATGAAGGCGATGTATGAGGGCATAAAGTTTTTGTCCCTGGCAGGTTTGGCGCTCGCGATCGCTGTCGGAGCTGCGCCTCAGTCCACCCCCGCCGCGAAAGCGCCATCCAGTACTCCTACCGCTCAACCAGCGCCGGGCACAACCCCGGTTGGGGGCGACATGGCCGCTCCTGCGCAGAAGAACGATCCCTGCGTGGTCGCCAATAAAGACGAGAAGCGCCACAAGAAGGGAGACACCGATTTGGGCGAAGTGGAGCCGGGTACCGGTTCCGGAACCTGCGATGCGAATAGAAAAAACTTTGATCCTGACAAGGTGGTGGGTGTAGGCAGTCAGATGATCAAGGTCAAGCGCGGCAGCATCGAGGATGTGGATGCGGTCGGCAACCGGAACATTGGCGGACGTGGTTTAGGAAATTGGTACTCGACCGACAGCGAGATGAAGATGGGTAAGATGTACGCCGATCAGGTGGATAAGAGCGCAAGTTTCATCACCGATCCGGTCGTGAGTGAGTACGTAAACCGTGTTGGCCAGAACCTGGTCAAGAACTCCGACTGCAGGGTCCCATTTACCATCAAGGTCATCGACACAGACTCGATTAATGCCTTTGCGCTGCCGGGCGGGTTCTTCTATGTCAACTCCGGCTTGATCCTGGCCGCCGACGAGGAAGCGGAGCTGGCTGGAGTGATGGCTCATGAAATCGCGCACGTTTGTGCCCATCACGCAGCCCGCCAGATGACCCGCGCCAACTACGCGCAGCTTGGCATGATCCCATTGATCTTCATGACCGGGTACTCATGGACCGGCTACGGGATCTACGAGGCCAGCCAACTCGCCATTCCCATCGCATTCTTGCAGTTCTCCCGCGACTTCGAGGCTCAAGCTGACTATTTGGGCATTCAATACATGTACAAGGCCGGTTATGATCCCCAGGCTTATATTGATTTCTTTGAGAAGATTCAAGCCTTGCAGAAGCGCAAGCCGGGTGTAGTGGCCAAGGCTTTTTCCGACCACCCACAGACGCCCGACCGGATACTGCACTCCCAGTATGAAATTGCCCGCATCCTGCCGGCTAAGGACCAGTACCTGGTAACGACCTCGGAGTTCACCGACGTGAAGGCGCGCCTGGCCCGCATCGAAAACAGGCGCAGATTGTTGCAGGCCAAGGCTGGGCCTAAACCGTCCCTGCGCCGCGCCGCTCCCAGCTCCGGTAACCCAAGTGCTCAACCCGGCGACTCCAGCCCGTCCGACCGGCCCACGCTCCACCGGCGCGACGATCAAAATCAGAACTAACCCGGTTCATTGCGTCAGCCTTTAAGTTCATAGGCTTGCAGGCCAAGCTCGCGCAAGCCTATGTCTTCAAAGCGGGTATCCAGTCTCTCGCCTTTGTGACGCGGCTGCTCTCCTCTGAGGTAGGGTGGCGACTTCAAATTCCCCCTTTTCTCCCTCAAGTGCTTCAGCGGCAGGTGTCCCGAGAGGCGCCTCTTCTGTGAGGCATTCGCCGCGTTGTGCATCTCGGCACAGGCAGATCCGTCCCGCCGTTCTTAAAGGAATGAGACTAGTGACCCACGCGGGGGTGACCATCCCTTGCCACCCAATTGACGGTTTTCGGCATCCAAACAACCTGAGAGTGTGTATACGTCGGACGGAATCCTTGTGGATTGGAGGTCGGGCCATGAGGGCAGCAGGCAGGGCTTCGACAGGAGTGGCGCTCGCGGCAGGTTTGGCGCTGGTGTTGGCAACCGGGTTGTGGGCTCGGACGACCACGTCAAGCTCCTCCTCTTCATCCCCTTCCTCTTCCGGTTCAGCCACCACGAAGCAGCCGGCTCCAGGCACGACCCCGGTGGGGGGAGACATCCCGGCGCCCACGTCAGCGAAGAATGCTCCGTGCTACGTTCCAAAAAACAAGAAGCACAAGAAGAATCACAAGAACTCCTCCAACACCGACGACATTAACGATGCGGAGCCGGGGCTGGTCTCCTTGACCTGCGCCGGCAGAAAAGGCAGCAACGGGTTCAATCCCTACCGGGTGGTCGGCGTCGGCAGCCACATGATCAAAATCAGGCCCGGCAGCATTGAAGATGTGAACGCAATCGGCACCCGTAAAATCGGTGGCCGCGGTCTGGGCAACTGGTACTCGGAAAATAGCGAGATCAAAATGGGAGAGTCCTACGCCGCTCAAATCGATAAGACCACCCATTTCATCACCGACCCGGTCGTCGATGAATATATCAACCGCGTCGGTCAGAACATCGTCAAGAACTCTGATTGCAAAGTCCCGTTCACGATCAAAGTGATCGATACAGATGAGATCAACGCCTTCGCACTGCCAGGCGGCTTCTTTTACGTCAACTCGGGCCTGATTCTTGCCGCCGACAACGAGGCCGAACTGGCTGGCGTCATGGCCCATGAGACGGCCCATGTCTGTGCCCACCACGCGGTGCGCGAGATGACCCGCGCCAACTACGCCCAGATCGGCATGCTTCCGTTGATCATGTTTACCGGATACAGTTGGACTGGCTACGGCATCTACGAGGCCGCGCAACTGGCCATCCCTATTTCAATGCTTGAGTTTTCTCGGCAGTTCGAAGCCCAAGCCGATTACCTCGGCGTCCAATACATGTATAAGGCGGGCTACGATCCCCAGGAATACATCGATTTCTTTGAAAAAGTCGAAGCCCTGGAAAAACGCAAGCCCGGCATCATCGCCAAGGTCTTCGACGATCATCCGGAGACGCCCGACCGCATCTTGCATACACAGGAAGAGATCGCTGAGATCCTGCCCCCGCGCAACGAGTACTTGGTGAATACTTCGGAGTTCGAGAATGTCAAGGCGCGTTTGGCGCGCATCGAGAACCGCCACCGCTTGCTTCAATCCCACGGTGGGAAAAAGCCATCGCTGCGCAAGGTGAACACCAACTCCACCAACCAGCCCACGCTGCACCGGCGCAACGACGGCAGCATCCAAAACTAGCGTGTCTTGTTCTTGCTCCGCGTGGAGTCCAGGGGGCTCGCGCCCCAACTGCTAGGTCGCAAGGCAGGGAACGCCCGAAGTGCGATCTCACGCAGGATCGCCTCTCGATCACGCCTTGCCGGCGGTGGCGGCCTGCTTCCAGCGCTCGTGGGAAGGCCACGCTGTCTGCACCTGCTCCCCCATCGGCCCCTACACCAGTCCAATCGCTAGAGAGTGACGTGCAAGTCGGACAGAATGCTCGTGCGCGGGAGGTTAGGCACTGGGGAAAGCATTCACAGTCTGGACAGGGAAGGCGCTCGCAAGTTTGGCCCTCATCATGGTGACCGGGGTGAGCGCGCCGAAGACACCGCCAGCCCAGTCCTCTCCAGGCATGCCCACCGTGAAGCAGCCGGCTCCCGCACAACGCCGGTAAAGGGAGATGAACCTGCTCCGGCCTCGGCTCCTTGTTACGTGCCCCAAAAACCAAGCGTCACAGTTCCGCTATAATCCCACTTAGCGGCACGGTTGATCTGCCGGCTCGATCTGCGCATGCAGAGGGGCGTTGCGCGCGGCGGTGGAGGTATTGGGCGTTTCCCCGGACGCTTTGTCGTATGAAGAGAATCGCCATCTTCACGGCTGTCTTTGTTTTCATCTTGCTGCTAACAAAGATCGCCAACCAAGTGCCCCCGCCACCGCTTCCTGGTGCGGCTTTTTCACTCATGTCTCAGCGTGTAGTCGAGTGTTCGCCAACAGATATTACCCTGCTCAATAATCATCAGACCGAGACTCATTTGGACAAGGATTCCAGTTGGCCACCGTGCTCTGCGTTTCATAAGGACGAGGTGCTGGATTTTTTCCTTTCCAGAGGCGCGAAGACCAAGTTTCTCAGCGATGAGAAGACGGTCTGGTGGCGCAAGGCCTTGTGACGCGCCAAATCGGCCAATCGCTCCTGAAAAGCTACCGTCGACTATCCAGTGCTCCATCCATTCCAGGTGTCCGAAGGCTGTTGTGCACTGAGCTGTGGACGCGAGCTGGCGGCCGAAACCTGGGTTACCGCATCATCTGCCTCAATAGCCCTATGGCTTGGGCTTCACCTGGAGCGGAGCACAAGGGGAAGGGTTTCTACCGGAGCTTTGCCACCCAACTATAGGCAAAGAGAAGATAAAAGACCCATGAATTTCCAGTAACTTCCTGAAAGCCCTTGAATTGACGGCCAAATCCGAGTTATATACAAGACTACCGGCAAGTTTGCCGGAATTTGCCCTCAGGCATCGCATCGGTCGGGAGGCAATTATGCGCAATGCTGCCCTTCGCTCCAATTTGCTTGTCCCCGAGGTCCGCGAGGTGATGGATATCCGTCAAGCCTCCGATTACCTCGGCATCTCTCCCGACACCCTCTACAAATATGCCTCGGACGGCTTTGTTCCCGCCTTTAAGTTGGGGAATCGTTGGCGCTTCAAGCGCTCACGGCTGGATGAGTGGATGGATCGCCAGTCAGATCTCCAGACCGCTGGCGGGGCCGACCCGCACGAGAAAAAGCCGGTGCGGCCGGCAATTTAGGAACGCAAGCGCTTTTTCGCGCACTGGTCGTCAGTCAATCATCGATTGCCGCCATGCGCGCCTTTGTGGGGCTGTGCGCCATCCGCCATCAGCGTCAGAATGGCGCGGGGAAGCCGTGCACTACCGTCCGTATTTGCCCATCCACTCCACCCTGGACAAGACGTGACCCTTCATCGCGATCTCCAGATCCTCTTTGCTGGCGTCTGGCTTTAGGGCCAGCGTCGTATCCAAAGCGTAGAGATGGAAGAAATAGTGATGGGGCCTGCCCGGAGGCGGGCATGGGCCGCCGTAACCAATACGCCCGAAGCCGTTCCGGCCCTGGCGTGCGCCATTCTCGAGAGTTCCGGTTGCCGGCAGTCCCTCGGGTAAGGAAGTGGCCTGAGCAGGAATGTTCCAGATGATCCAATGCGTCCAAGTCCCTCCGGGCGCATCGGGGTCCTCTGTAATAAGCGCCAGGGAATGGGTTCCCACAGGAACGCCGCTCCATCTTAGTGCGGGGGAGACATCGGCCCCATCGCAGGTATATTTGCCGGGAATCGAGTCCCCGTTCCGAAAAGCTGGTGAATTGAATTCAAAAGACATCGCGGAACCTCCCCTCACGTCAAAATAGGCATGGATCGCCGGGATGGAGGCGCCAGACTGGCCGGAAGTGGCGGCGCAGGAATAATCCAGTGAAATCAGCAGTAAGATGCCGATGACCATTCGCGGGGCAAGTCGTACCGTGTGCATTGCATTGCTCCAGCGGCCTGATTGTACCACCGGGGAAATATCCTTTGCAGTTCGTGCGGATCAGGGGGCTGGAGTCAACTGAGGATGAAATTCGACCTTGCCCTCGGGCAGCAGCACAATCTCGAGGCGGCCCTGCTCGTGCTCGGAAAGATTGGGGCCCGTGGCATGAACTTCGTGGTTGCCGTTGGCCGTGAAGTCCATCTTCAGCGGCCCTGTGCCCGTGATCTGAAAGCGGTAGTGGTAAACCCCGTCGGCGGGCAGAACGTCGACCCCAAAGCTCGCATCCGGGTAATCGACCTCGATCAATTGAACGGCGCTTCCCGTCCGGTTGATGATCGTTGAATCGACGAGGTTGGAGCGGCAGCCCGAGACGGCAATGAGGACCGGCGCGAGGATTGCCGCCCAGAGCAACCGGCGCATCCCGATTTCACCCTTCATTTTCTGCTCCCATCGTTCCGGATTGCGACTT
>JAKABE010000055.1 GCA_021801945.1 Acidobacteriota bacterium | reverse complement strand
TCAAAGATGGGTAGAAGTCCCAACGGAGCGTCATACGATGACGTGCGAACATTCATGGTGACGGACACCGCTCGCTCGCTGGCCACCCCAGGCTGATACACAAACGTGCTGCCGCGCGTGTTGTGGCGGTCAAGCATGCCCGCCTCAGCGGCGTCGGTCCAGACCTTGATCATCGCGGCCCTCCTCCAAGAGTTCTTCGAGTGTCGGACGCCGTCTGCTCGCCTCTTGCAGCCTTAGCTCCAAGCCGAGCGCCGTCAAAATGTTGGTGATCTTCGAATAGCCAAGCTCGCCCAGGCGCGCATTTTCCAAAGCATCCAGCGTCGAGAGCCCAACTTTGGCTTTTTGGGCAAGCTGAGATTGGGTCAGCCCCAGTTCCTTGCGCTTGGTGGCAATGCGTTCGCCTATGGAGGTCAACGGCAACATTGACCCAATATACTAGGCTTTAATCTATAAATGCAATAATAAACCTTGTTTATTAGGCATACAGCGGGCTAACCCTAATCCCTTTCCCTTGCTTACGCCAATTTACGGCGGTCGGCCACAATATGCTCCGGATGATCGCCGCGAGCATATTTCCGCAGGTCCGCGACCGGGATCAATACCCTTCCACCGATCCGTCTGGTCGGCAAACGCCGGTTTGCGACCAGGTAATCGAGCGCCCGCTGACTGATGGAAAGCATCTGGGCGGCCTCATCACGGCTGACCAATAGCTTCGCATCGGTTGCAATCGCGGCTCGTACTGGTGGCTTCTTGAAGGCATTGTTCCTCGTCTGCATAGTCTGCTCCTTTGTGTAAAACACTGGCACCGCTACATTGCCAGCCCTAAACCTCTACCCTGCTCCAAGCCGCGCGACGGCGACGGAGCAACTTTGTGCGAAACTCCTGGCAATGCCTGCTGAGGTACGTACGCGCTGGCATGAGACACATCCCTGCTGAGCACATTTACCAGCGCACTCTGATCGTTCGTAAAAATCTGCGCCTCGGAGCGTCCACGCGATAACGCGACGTAGGCCATGCGGTGATTCAGCAGATCCTTCGCGCTGAGTTCTGAATCAACATGGACCAGTACGCGCTCCGCCGTCTGTCCCTGGCTGGAATAACTGGTCACTGCATAGCCGTGGTCGAGATGCGCTTCGCTTCTGACCCGAAGCTCAACCTCGCGGCCACTATCGAGCGCGACATTCATAAACCCTTCCCGCCGGATTTGGCGGATGGTTCCGAGCTCGCGATTAGCGATCTGATGCTCGCGGTCAGGCGCGGTGAACTGAATCCTGTCACCCACGGCAAACAGCCTTTCCTGCTCGCGATAGACCGTCACGCCAACCTGGCGACGTGGATCGTAAGTAGTCTGGCTGCCATCGGCCCGCGCAACCGTAAGCATATTCTTCTCAGCATCGACGCTGAGAACGCGCACATACTCGTCCTTGTGGATTCCCGTTTCGTTTGATGTCCGCGAGTATCGCACCACATCGCCCACCTGATACCGCTGCGCCCATCCGCGCTCTGCTCCCGTCAACTCTTGCCGGGTAACAAGCACCTTCACGCGGTAATCTTGTCGCTCCACAAGGCCACGCTGTTGCAGCTCCTTGTGGATTTGCTGATTGATCTCCATGCGCGATTGATTATCTGGAGAGACAACCAACGTACTCTCGCGCGAGGAAGCATATTCGCGAGCGATGGCATTGAACCGGTCCGCCCGCTCTCTGATTTCATGGACATTGCCGTACTGTTCAAGAACATCAATAGCGGAAGCAACCTCCCCTTGAGCAAGATGCTCAACAGCAAGTTTCAGTGCTGGATTCCGCTGGCGAAGAATCTCATCCAGCTTTACCGTTCGCAAACCTGCTTCTTGAAGTTGGGCAAAGGGCCTTCCCGCTTCCACGCCCTCATGCTGCCGGGTGTCGCCAACCAGCAATGCGCGATCGTTGCGGTCGAGATTAGACAGGAATGCATGCATCTGGCGCGTGGACGCCAACGATGACTCATCGAGTATAAAGAGCCGCTTTTCATCTCCACTGTATTGGTGCGAACGCATCAAGTGATGCTGCAGCGTAGACGTGGACATTCCCGCCTCGGCCAGCTTCTGCGCAGCGCGCGATGTCGGCGCAAAACCTCTGACGGTGTATCCCTGCATCTCCGCCCCATGCCGAATCACGGAAAGAGTGGTCGTCTTGCCTGCACCGGCAACACCATCGAGACCGATGATCTTTTCCTTGCTCAGGAAGATTTCATCCACAGCAGCGCGCTGCGCTTTGGTTAGCTCGGGGCGCAGATCTTCCGCATGAATTCGCAACGGATGGGAGAGCAGCATCGAGTTTTGATACTTACGCTCATTCTCCCGGTGAAGCAGACCGACCATCTCGCGCTCAAGGCTCATCATCTCAGCGGAGGTATATTGCTGCGCCGCTCGGCCCGCCGGAGTCCCCATCGGCAATAGTTCTCCATTGGCAACTCTATGCTTGAATTCCTGCCGGATTTCGGCATAGCTAGCGTTCCCCATACTGCGGTCGAGCGCTGCCTGCAACAGGCTTCGTTCATCCTGAACTGCCGAGCGTTCAAACGATACATCGCGGGCAAATGTGACAGATGTTCTGGCAGTGGATCGAGGAACCTGCTTCTCTTGCTTTGGCTGCTTGGATTGGGCGACAACCTGATCGGGCTGGTTTCCGTACTGCTCAGCCAATTCTCTATGCCTCGCGAGGACAACATCTTGCGAGGCAAGCTCTTTGCTATCCCTCGTGCGATGCGCCGCAACCTGGGCCGCTCCCGCGCCCTCGCGCCCGATCTCTTCAAGATGCTCTTTGATCTGCGCTCTTCGCGGACTCGATGCGTCCAGATATTCCTGGGTATAGCCCTTGATCTCCGGCTGACCGTGCTGGCCTCGTTCAATCTCATAGCCTAGCCGCTGTAGCCGAAGGGCAAGCTCAGAGCGGTACACGCTTGTCGCGTAATGCTGTGACTGAAAGAGACTCCGCTCCTGCAGTGCTCTCGTTTCTCCATTGTCGCGCTCAGTGACGTTGAAGATCACCACATGCGTGTGCAACTGCGGCGCAGCATATCCATCCACAGGGCGAGCCGTATCATGCTCGAAAGCCGCTGCTGCAAACTTCCCCGTTGTCTCCGGCGCATGAACATTGCCAATGCGCGCTTGCGTATAGCGCTCCAGTTCCTGCACTGCAATTCTCACGCTCTCGCGATGAGCCTCGCGAACTCTGTCATCGCCGCCAACAAGAGCCGTAAGAGAAACGGACTTCGGCGCGGAGAATGTCGCATCCCATCCAGCCCTATGCTCGGAGCTGGTGATCTGCTTTCCATACTCGTTCTCGTACGTCCTGGCGGGCTGGTGTTTAACGAGTTGGATTCCATCCTGCGGATGCTGCCCCTCGCTCAACCGTGCGAATGTCTCATCGCTGACAGCACCCAAAAGATTCCACTGCTGTGCAAGCGTTCCTTGCCACTCACTGAACCCATGCGAATCGCGGCTCCAGTAGTTCTGGCGTTCGGAAACAAACTCGCGTGCGTGATACGTGCGCGCCTGGCTTGCGGACAGTGCCTTCGAGATGGTGAGCATGGATAACTACCTCACTCAGAGGACAGCAGAACCGTGCAACTGCATGTTGCTTAGCGTAACTCCATTTGTGGAAAGGATGGACGAAATTAAGAAAAATATTTTCAAGGTAACTATTGCTCAGACCCCTATGGATATTGATTAGAACGCACTTCGTCTCACTTCTACTCTCTTTATCGTTCAGGGATTCTTCCACCAATCAATGACTCATTACAGTCCTTACTCTATGGCTTTATACCGGAGTTATACCGGCACGAATGAGCGCGCAAAGCGCGGCCTATTGGTAAGCTCAATAATCGAGCCTTCAGCATGGACTCACGACTCTCTTTCAGCCACAATCGGACCATGGCTTATTGCCTCGTTCGAGCCCTCCATGCGAGCCGGAACGGCTCCATATTCGCTCGACGTTACCGATACTCATCACTCACGCTTCGGAGGGAGATTTACAAGGCAAAGCCCATGCCTTCCGGGCGCCTTCCCGCATGAGCAAAGCGGAGGTTGTCCCGGCTCGAATACGGCAACCAATAGGACGGGCAATCAACCTGGAAATGCTCGCGACTTACCCCGTCTACAGACGCGATGGCGCACCAGACTTGGGCTCCTCAATCGTCCGGCCTGGAATGACTCTGAGGCACTCGATGAAGCCGACAAGAGACAGTCTGATCGGAGGACTATACCAACGCTCATCGGTCATGGTTTCCGGCGGCGGATTGACGTGGCGAAGCCGCTGCAATGCGGGCAGCTTTCAGCCCGGTAAAGTGGACGTGATTCCCACCCGAATTCACCCACTGATACCACCCGCAATCAACGGCAAAAGCCCGGTGCTTTGTCCACCCATTCAGCACCCCATCAGCAATGCATCGCAGAAGAAATTCCAGCGACTAAGGTGAGCGCTTTGGAGCATCTTATCCGTGGTTCCATCTGGAACCATCGCTTTCAGCATTCACTGAAAACACAGGAGTTAACAGGTGCACCTGGAGAGTTCCCAGACAGGACCCATTTGGGGATGACGTGTCACCATTTCTTCCGCTGCGCAGCAGCGTATCCGTCGGGATGGCTATACCGCACCTGCAAAGGAGCCATGCATAGCCTGCTGCCAAACGTGAGCATACACATTTGCGGCCACGGATTCCTTCTCTTCCGGCGTAAATGGAGGCGTAGGAAGGCTTGCATATACCGTGTTGAGGATAAGAATTTCGACGTCTGCTTTGGTCTGTTCCTTCTCCCAAAAGCGGTCCAATTCTGCAAGCCGCGCCTTGATAGATTGGAGTAATTCCCGGCTCGCCTGCTTCACGCGCTCACGCTCGGCTTTCCCAAGATTCTCTTTCTTCAAAAGGTCAAAAACTGCCAGTTCGTCCTCGCTCAGGCCCTCCTCAACGGCACGCTTTTGCTCCTCATCCAGCTCAGCCATCAGCTCAACGAGTCTCCGGAAAGTGTCTTCGATGGCCGCACGATTTTTCTCGCGGTTATACTCGGCAACAATCTCCTCATACTTCTGCTGGTAGTCCATTCGGGTGGGGTTCCGCGCCAGCATTTCGGCTAGCTTCTTTTCGACAATCTGGCGGATATCTTCAACCGCCGTCGCCTTGTACCGGACCTTCTTGGCGAACTCTTCTTGCAGCTTTTTCAGGTCGATTTGGCTCAGGTCAAAGATCAATCCTCCGGCCTGGTCGCCCCCTGGTTCCTGTGTGCGAATCGCCTCATTCACGATGCGATGGAGTTCCTTGAGAAGTGCCGTCACATCGGATGTATCGCGCCTCTCCGTTAGCTTTTTGTAGATCGCCTCGATGTTGTCATGCCGTTCCGCAAAGGAATAAATCGCCGGTTCTGTGAACAGTGATTTGAAGCGGATGAACACCTGACGCGCCAGAATTTCGAAGCGTCGTTTGGCGTCTTCGGAGCTGTAAACAGCTTCCACCGCATCGCTTAAGGCTTTGATTCGGTCAAATCCCTTCGCGCCGTTTAGCCGAGCGGGGTCGAATCCGAGACCCCGCAAGTGGGCTTCCGTAGCCTCAATCGCCTCCACCAGCGCCTGCACCCGCTCCTCAATCGGCGAGACAATCTCCTCGCCACCGCTCCCATCATCCCCCAGGGCGTACTGCGCCAGCGCCGCCCGCAGACTCTTCAGCATCCCGTTGTAATCCACAATCAGGCCGAAATCCTTGCCGGGATACACGCGGTTGGCGCGCGCGATAGCCTGCATCAGCGTGTGCGCCTTCATTGGTTTGTCGATGTACAGCGTCGAGAGGGACTCCACATCAAAGCCCGTAAGCCACATGGCGCAGACAATGGCGATACGGAATGGATGCTTCGGGTCTTTGAAAGCCTTCTCCACATCCACGTTTTCGCCATTCGCTGCATCGAATCCCTTCTTCATCAGCGCCCGGTGCGGAATGATGTCGAAGTCCCACTTCTTAAAGTCGGCAACCTCGTTCTGCGCCTCACTGATGATGATCTCGATGATGGTTTCGTCCATCCAGACGGCCTGCGCCGTCAAACGGTCTGCCTGTTTCTGCAGTTCCGCCCGCGCATCCTCATCCTTGGCTGCCGCCGCCTCCGCTTGCTTCTGCGTTGCCGCCGCACGAACCTCAGCAGCCTTGGCCTTCCACCGTGGCACAATCCTCTGGTACATCCGCGCGCAGGTGATCTTGTCGATGCAGACAAACAGCATCTTGCCCGTCTCCCACCGCGTCGCGCAGTGCTCGACAAAGTCCGCCGCAATCTTATCCAGTCTCTCGTCGGCGGTAATTACTTCGTAGTCTTTGCCCAGCAGCTTGTCGAGCAGCGCTCTCTGGTCCGTGTCGAGTTCTGCCTCCTCGACCTTTGCGGCAATCCGGCTATTCAGGTCCGTTCTGGCAACTCCCAGCTTTTCGCCCCGGTTCTCGTACACCAGCTTGACCGTCGAACCATCCGCCTCAGAGCGCTTGAAGTCATAGCGCGAGACATAATCTCCGAAGATGCGCTTCGTCAGCTCATCCTGCTTGAACAGTGGAGTCCCGGTAAATCCGATAAACGCTGCATTGGGCAGCGCCACCCGCATATTCCGCGCCAGCCTCCCGGCCTGTGTGCGGTGCGCTTCGTCGGAGATCACAATAATGTCGTCACGCTCGCTGTACGGCTGCCTGGGGTCTACATCCTTATTGAACTTGTGAATCAGGCTGAAGATGTAGCTGTGGTTCTCCTTCAGCACCTTCTCCAGGTCGTCCCCGCCTGCCGCGCGAGGCGTTTTGTCGCTCGTAATGCCGCATCCCACAAAGGTTCCGTAAATCTGGTCATCCAGATCATGGCGGTCGGTCATCAGCAGAAAGGTAAAGTTCCCCTCCACCTTCCGGCGCACCTTCTCCGTAAAAAAGGCCATCGAATATGACTTCCCGCTGCCCTGCGTATGCCAGAAGACGCCCAGCCTGCCCAGCTCCGGATGCGCGCGTTCCACAATCTCCAGCGGCCCTTCTGGAACGAAGGACGGTAGCACCAGCGCCTCGTCCGCAGCCGCAATTCCCGGCGCTTCCTGTTGATTCGCCGCACGCTTCTCAAGCGGCAGCTCAATCACCCGGTAACGCAGCCGCTCGCCCGGCGGGAACTGCGCTTTCAGCTCCTCCTGGCGCTTCACTGACGCAACGGCGCGGTTCACGCCCAGCACCTGATGGTTCCTTGCCACCACCTTGCGCGTGGCTCCCGGCTTGCTCTCATCAAACAGGATGAAGTTCTCCACAATGTCCAGCAGCCGGTCCTGCGCCAGCATGCCGTTCAGCAGCACCTCGGCGTCCACGCTGCCCTTGTCCGTCTCGTCCAGCCGCTTCCATTCGTTAAAGTGCTCCCACTCGCTGGTAATCGAGCCGTAGCGGGCGCGGTCCCCGTTCGACACAATCAGAAAAGCATTGTGGTGGAAGGCGTGCGCAATCACGCTCTCGTCCATGTAGTCGCGCAGGTTGCCGTCAAACCCCGCGCGAATATTCTTGTACACCGCCTTCAGCTCGATGAACACCAGCGGCAGCCCATTCACAAAGCACACCAAGTCGGCGCGACGGTTGTAGTTGGGCGTGCGGCGTCCGGTCAGCTTCAACTCGCGCACGGCCAGAAAGCGGTTCATCCCCGGCCGGTTGTCAAAGTCCATCACGCGGGCGCGGGCAGTCTTGTGCCGGTTCTGCGCGTCCAGGTACTCCACCGGCACGCCATTGCGCAGCAGCGTATAGAACTCGCGGTTGTGCTGCACCATCGAGCGGCTCACGTCCCACTCGGTCAGCTTGCGCAGCGCGTCTTCTATGGCCTTCTCCGGCAGCTCAGGATTCAGCCGCTTCAGCGCAGCGCGCAGATCGCGCACCAGAACAGCTTCTTGGGCATTAGCGCGTCCCAACGTGCCGTCCGGCCCAAAGGTCTCGTCGTTCCAGGCGTAGACGCTCTCCCATCCGAGCGCCTGCTCCAGATGGTCGGCAAAGGTCTTCTGCACCAGCCGGTCTTCGCTGTTGATGCCGGTAACGGCCAAAGTCTCTCCCCCGGACTAAGACACCTTTGTATCAGACTGCTATCTCTCCGCTCATCAGACGCGGCAGAAGAAGGTCGCGGGCTTCTGCGAGCTTCTGGTTGTAGCTTTCAAGCGTGTTGCGCTGCTCAAACATTGGAGTAGCGTAACCGTTATATAGTTCGCGAAGGCGATCCGGCGGAAGGATCAGCTTTCGACTGTATGCGAAGTCACGGTTCAAGCCTGGTACACCAGCATCAGTATTCTGGAATCCCGCTGATTGCAGGGCGTGGTAAAGCCAGAAATCACTCTCTTCTTTGGCTACGAAATACGCCGTGTCAATCGGCCAAAAGTCCGTGGGTGACCAGTAGATGCTTCCCACATTACCCTTACGGCCAACGACAATCGCTGGTCCTTCAACAAGCCGTGCCATATGAGAACCAACAACACCGCTGGAACCGTACACGGGAAATGGTCCGCTGACTCGATTCTCCTCTTTTAGAGCCTTCCCATAGTGAAGCTCAGCAATCTCTCCGAACGGCTTACGTTCCCAGCCTTCGGGGAGGCCGTTGGTGATTTTGACGTGCTCGTGGCCGGGGAAACGGAAGTAGACGAACCACTCGCGATAGAGCAGCCGCGCCGCCTCCTCCAACAACCCAATCCGCCGCCGGTTGTTCTCAATCAGGTCATCGTAGGCGGAAAGCATTTCCGAAACAGCCTTCTGAACCTTTAGATTGGGAACACGTACATCTAACGCTGAGAACTTCGTCTTATTGATGATTGGTTGTGCCGCTCCGCCGCCCAATCCAACCGCACGAATTTGCTCTCGGATAATGCAGAGAAGGTAGTAGATAAACTTCGCGTCGTTATGTTCGTTGGCAATGACGGTATTGATCTGCTGATTGGTGATGCTGGGTTCTGATGCAATTGCACATTTTCCGATCGTATTGCCTATGCAGACACACATTACCGCGTCTCTGGGGATTGCCAGACTGGCATGCTTTTCGAACCCCAACTCAGATACGCCCTCTCCAGCATTCGTACAGTAGTAATGCATGAATCCGATATCAGAGGGTGTCACAAATGGATGCTCATCGCCGAAATAATCCGGACGAGACCTGGACGGCGTCTTTCCAGTCACAACCCGTCCAAGGGAGCCAATAGTCGTTGCCGTCCAACTCACGCGCCCAACTCCTCAAAGTTCTTCGCGATCCGCGCCGCCAGCTGCACAGCCTCCTCATTCAGCCCCTTCAGGTCAATGTGGATCGACCGCAGCGCCTCCTCAAAGTCGAAGTCCTCATCCACCTCCTCCGGAGCCACGCCCACATACCGGCCCGGCGTAAGGCTCCAGTCGTGCGCTTCCATCTCCGCGCGGCTCACCCGCTTCACCAGCCCCGGCACATCCTGCAGCTTCGCCTCCGGAAAACGATCCTGCAGCCAGTCCGCCTGCCGGATGAAGTACCGCGTCTGCCGCAGCGCCTCCACGGCCTCAGCCCGCGCCGCATCCAGTGCCTTGCGCGCCTTATTCACGTCGCCATTCGCCCATAGCTCGGAGTCCTTCGCCGCGCACTCCTTCACCGCCGTATCAATCACGCGCCCGGCTAGCTTCACCGCGAGGTCAATCTGCTTGGTCAGGTCGCGGCACCGCTCCGCCAGCGGATGCAGCGCCTCGCGGCTGGCGTGCAATGCGGCGTTATCGCGGTCTTTCCCCTTCGCCCATGCCTTCCCCTGCTTCTCCGCATCTTTCACAAACGCCGCGCAGTCTGCCATCGCCTGCTGCCGCGCGGTGGTCAGCTCCTTCCATGCCTCCGCCAGCGGGTCAGCGTCGCGCCTCTCATGGGCAAACGGAGTGAGGAGCCCGATGAGCTTCTCCTGCGCATCCACAAAGCCGGTCAACGGCATCTCCGCCGCCTTGCCCAGCCGCACGGCCTCTGCCAGGTACGACTCCACCAGCCGCAGAAAGCGCTCGGTCTGCCCGCGATAGAGCCAAATAATGGCAGCAATGTTCTTCTGCTGCTCCGGGCTGAAGTCGCACAGCGACCGCGACACCTTGCGGAAGATGTTGCGCGCATCGAGCATCAGCACATGGTCGGCGCGCTCCGGGTCGCGCTCTTTCGCGCGGTCATAGAACCAGAGCTGGCATGGCACCGTGCGGGTGTAGAAGAAGTTGCCGCGAATATCGATCATCACATCCACAGCGCCGGTTTGGATGAGCCTCTCGCGAACCTTGGCCTCGTCACGCCCGGCGCTCGACGCCTGCGAGGACATCACCACCCCGGCGCGCCCGTTCTCATTCAGATAGCTGTAGAAGTACTGGAGCCAGAGATAATTGGCGTTTGAGACCTTTTTCTGTTTGTTGACGCCTGGCAGGCCAAAGGGCAGCCGCTTGTCGCCGCTGATCTTCTCCGCATCCACCTCATCCACGTTGAACGGCGGATTGGCCATCACAAAGTCGCACTTGCCGGCGAGTTCGTGCGGGTCCTTGTAATAGGTGATGGCTTCATTCCCGGCCCGGATGGAGCCTTGCAGCCCGTGAACGGCAAGATTGATCTGCGCCAGCTTGGCCGTGGTCTCGTTCTTCTCATGGCCGTAAAAGGTGACGCGCTTCATCGTCTCCTGTCCGGCATCCTCAATAAAGTGGCTGGACTGCACAAACATTCCGCCCGAACCACAGGCGGGGTCGAGAATGATGCCGTGGTCCGGCTCGATGACGTTAACGATAGTCTGCACAATGGAAGGCGGCGTGAAGAACTCGCCGTTGTCATGCGCGCCCTGCTTGGAGAACTCGCCGAGGAAGTATTCATAGATGCGCCCGAAGACATCGCCGCCCGCATGCCGCAGCGCCTCCGTATCGAAGCGCCGCATCATGTTTTCAAGCAGCGCATCGTCCAGGCTTTCGTAGTTCTTGGGTAACTGTCCGGCCAGCGGCGGGAATTTCTGTTCCACCGCTTCCATCGCTCCGGTGACAGCTTCGCCCAGGCTGCCATCCTTCCGCTTCTCCAGAATTACGTCATAGCGCGCGTCCTCTGGAAGCATCATCGCCCGGCGGCGCACGAAGTCTGCCTCCACCAGAGGACGGCTGGGAATCTTCCCCGCCGCCTGGTCCGCCTGGATGGCGGCAAGAGCCTCGTAGTAACGATTGGTAGCCTGACGCAGGAACAGCAGGCCCATAATGGGCAGGAAGTATTCGTTGGAGGCAAGGTTGGAATTGGCGCGGAGATCATCGGCCACCTTCCACAGGTCTGCATTGAACTGATCGATATTGGTGAAGTGGTCAGCGGTCATTGGAGCTTTCAGCTTCTCTCGTCGTTGCGGATCCGTTTGGAACCATCGTAAATGTCGTAAGTGGACTACGACGACTCTGCGCTTTTCAAATCAATTGCTTGCGGGACTGCTGATCCAAACTTCCAGTGCCAGATCGTACTCGAATAATTATTCGAGTATGGTCGAATAATTTCCAGAAGCCCAGATGGGCAAGATTTCGGACACCTTGATATTCTATATCCGATGTAACAGCCATCGAGGAGTATTCCATGCGTGGCGTCTACGAAAATCCGGCAGGGAGCGGCATCTGGTGGATTCACTATTATGCTGCGGGCAAGCGTCACCGCGAGAAGGTTGGCCGCAAGTCGGACGCCATCAAGCTCTACCAGATGCGCAAAGCCGATGCGGCGGCGGGGCGCAAGCTGCCGGAGCTACGGAACTCGAAGGTGGTGACGGTCAGCGAGCTGATCGATGATGCTCTGGAGTTCACTGCCCAGCATAAGGACAGCCGCAACTATAAAAGCAAGGGCGAAATTGTTCGTGCTGCGCTCGGCTCTCGCCACGCAGCAGAGTTGACGCCGCAAGAGCTGGAGCGCTGGCTGCGCGAACACTGCAACACGGCGGCAACAGCGAATCGCTACAAGGCGTTTATCTCCCTCTGCTACCGCGAAGGCGTCCGCAATGGGAAGGTGTCGGTCAATCCGGCACGGCTGGTGCGTCAACGCAAGGAAGGCACAGGGCGGCTGCGGTTTCTCAGTCGCGAGGAGTACGACAATCTGCACAAAGTCATCTCGAAGCGCTTCCCTGAGCACCTGGCAGAATTTGTTGTGAGCGTCCATACCGGAATGCGCCTGAGCGAGCAGTACACCTGCACCTGGTCTCAGGTGCATCTGGATCGCCGGACTATCGACCTCACGAAGACGAAAAACGGTTCAGCCCGCACGGTCCACCTGAACTCCGATGCGATTGCCGCACTCGAATCACTGCGTCGTCCCAGGCAGCACCCGTCCGATCCGGTCTTCCCACGCGAAGGCAACAAAAGCAGCTTCGATACCCGCTCATGGTTCCATCCCTGTATGGAAGAAGCGGGCGTCACCGGCTATGTGTGGCACTGCAACCGTCACACCTTCTGCTCCTGGCTGGCGATGGCCGGTGCGAGCATCAAGGAAATTCAGGAGGCGGCGGGACACAAGACTATCACGATGTCCGCGCGATACAGCCACCTGTCGCCAGCCCATCGACTATCCGTTGTAGAGCGCATCGCATCTGCTTCTCAATAGCTCTTTTTGAGAGAAGACATTCCCCGGATAGTTGGCATCGCCCGCCGAGGCGTGAGTGCCGGTGTCAAGGCTCTGCGACCGCGAAGCGGCGCGCTTGAGCGCGGCCTTGACTCCGGCCCGGCCTCGGCTACGCTTCGCCATCCGGGGAATGCGACCTCTGCATCTCACTTAGATC
>JAKABE010000054.1:5967-12747 GCA_021801945.1 Acidobacteriota bacterium | reverse complement strand
GGTGCTGACCAAGCATATCGGGCAGAGCTACCAGGCTATAGTGACCGGCGTGAACCACTATGGCAGGTTTGTGCGCACGCTCGCGCCGCATGTGGAAGGAATGCTGGTGGAGGGTGGCAAGGGACTGGACGTGGGTGACCGGCTGACAGTGAAGCTGGTTTCGACCGACCCGGAGCGCGGCTATATCGACTTCGCGGTATAAGCAGCAAAGGCCGAAGATTCCTGTGGAAAACGATTCCCGGCGACTGATTACAGCCGCTATGCGGGATGCGGGAGTCTAGTGTCCTGAATGCGCCATTCTGCGTCTAATTAAGCAGGAACAGTGTTTTGGTATCGAAGAATGCCCGTGATGGGCTCATCGCGAAGGAAAGTGCTGGAAAGGAAGATGTCAACGTGGGGCAGCCCCCCAACCGGGGATGAGATTTCCGGAGAAAGAATGAAAAGGCACCGGCTCGACAACTGGTGAATGGATGCGCTTAAATCCCGGTCTTATAGTTACCACGCTTCTCCCCGGCATGGTCCTTTTCGGGTTGCCGGCACATGGCTTTTCACAGACTCGGGGATCCAGGGCAGGTGGAACCGCCACTAAGCCGCTGCCAAATGCTCCGCAGCCGCAGTCCGGTCAGGGGGACGGGCCTGCCACAGACTCGATTCCGCTTTCAGAACGGCAGCCAACGCGCATCCTGGACATGATTCCGAATTACCGGGCGGTGAGCGCGGGAGCCCATCCGCCGCCACCGGGTCCCAGAGAGGCCTTCCAGGTTGCTACGAACGAAAGTTTTGACTACTCGTCCTATGCTGTTGCGGCGCTGACCTCTCTGTGGGCCGAGGGCGTTGACGCGCACCCCACGTTGGGCAAGGGCGTAAGAGGATTCTGGGCGTATGGATGGCGAGGATACCTGGACAAAACGGATGGCAACTACTGGGTGATCTTTGTCCTGCCGTCACTGTTTCATGAGGACGAACGCTATTACGCGATGGGGAGGGGAAACATCTGGAGGCGGGTTGTCTATTCCACGACGCGTGTGCTGATCACGCCCAACTACCAGGGCCGGAATACGATCAACGCGGCGGAATTGCTGGGCCGCGGCATTGCAGAGGGGATTTCGGTCTCCTATTATCCGAGCTCGACGTGGACCGCGGAGGACACAGCCGCCAGATACGGATATGCCGTGATGCGTGACGCAGCAGCGAACTCATTCCGCGAGTTCTGGCCGCAAGTCAGCGCCTTTCTATTTCATCATCTCCATCGATCGCCAGCGGTTCAAACCTATGCACGCTGATGAAGGGATGCCCGTGCATCTTCGCTTTATTGTGTTGATGCTGGCTGCGGGCCTTATTTTGCCGGCTCGATCAGCTCCCCTGAGCGCGCAGGAGCGCAGCGGGGCGGGGAATGCGAGGGTGGGACAAACCATCGCTCTGTCCGCGCAGCCAGACCCGCAAGCGACTTCGCCGCAGTTAAGCGCGACCCCCTCGAGCCGAAGCCCCGCCGCCGAAGAGCAAACGGGCGCGGCCGAAACGCCGACAGGGATCATTAGCGGGACAGTGAAGGACACGCAGGGGGACGTGGTGCCAGGCGCCAGGGTGATTCTTGAGGGCGTCGCCGCAGCGGACCGGCGTACGGCCACAGCCAACGAAAGCGGGGGGTTTGAATTTAACGGTCTCAAGCCGGGCGTTCCGTACCACGTCACGGTCCGCGCCAAGGGCTTCTCGAGCTGGAATTCGTCTCTCATCGTACTGTCTCCCGGCCAGTACCAATTGCTGACCAAAATCCGGCTCGTGATCGAGGGCAGGCAAACATCGATCACAGTGAACGGTTCTAGCGAACAGATCGCAGTCGAAGAGGTGCATGCGGAGGAACAGCAACAGATCCTCGGCTTCATTCCCAACTACTATGTGGCCTACAACAAGGATGCCGCGCCTCTGCCGGCGAAGCTGAAGTATGAACTGGCGTTGAAGCTCGCACTCAACCCAGTCAATTTTGTGGGCGTGGCCATCATGGCGGGGATTAACCAGGCGGGAGATACGCCCGACGATCCTCTGGGCGCGAGGGGATACGGTGAGCGGCTGGGCACGGTCTATACCGACGGCTTCACCGACCTCATGTTCGGCAGCGCCATTCTGCCTTCGCTCCTGCACCAGGATCCGCGTTACTTCTATCAGGGCACGGGCACGGTGCGGTCGCGGCTCCTTCATGCGCTTTCCTATACCTTCATGTGCAGAGGGGATAACGGGCGAATGCAGGTGAACTACTCCAGCATGGGCGGGGACGTGATCTCCAGCGCGATTTCGAATGCCTATTATCCGCCGGTGAACCGCGGCGTGGGACCGATGTTGGAGAGCATCGGAGTCAACACCGCCGAGCGCACCTTCAGCGCGGTGATGCAGGAGTTCGTACTGCGCCGGCTGACGCCAAAAGCCAGACGCACGAACTAGGGCGAATTACTTTACTTTTCGACAGCGAAAGGGTGCCAGGGGGGGGCTTTCTCAAAGTCCCTCCAGAAACCTCATCTCTGGGGCGAGGACTAAGGATTTGAAGTCCTGGGCTGGTGGCTCTTCGCGGAGACGGGTGATTGGCTCTTCGCGGAAACGCTGCAGGTGATGTTCGAGGCCTCTGCCTACGTTGTATAGTATTGACCGATCTTTCGGATGCGCTAGACGAGAGGGGCAAGGACTCAACCATCTAGCCGCTTGAAAAGCGGACCGGTTTCCCGGCCTGGGACATTGTGCAGGTGCCGACAGGACGGAACTGCCAAGACCTCTCTTGCCTGGCCGCTTCCTTCAAGAGAAGGGATGGTGTGCTAAATTTGTTGAGCAGTAAAAATGGATGGTTTGCAGACGAAGAGAAGGAGAACCATGTACGTTACTCGTCGCAAGATTCTCGAATCTTCTTTGTTGGCGAGTATCGGAGTTGCCTTTGATGGCTTCTCGAACGCCTCCGCACACGCTTCCTTGCGGGTGAGATCAAGGGGAAATCCTTTGTTCCCCGGCCTGGGAACCTGCGATCCGCAGGTGCGGGTCTATGACAATGAGGTATATATGTACTCAACGCACGATGCGAGTCCCCAAAATACGTCCTTCGTGATGAACGATTGGCGGGTTTGGCACACGACTGACCTCGTTAACTGGGAGATGGTCTCCGTCTTGACACCTGAAGAGACCTATTTTGAAAAGCCGAGTAGGCAATGCTGGGCGACCGATGCCGCCCGCCGGGATGGCCGGTATTATTTCTACTTTTCCATGGGTCCGGAGAATATTGGTGTAGTTGAGGGGAATAGCCCCGCCGGGCCTTGGCATGATCCACTGAGGCATGCCCTGGTTGCGCAAGGCTCTGTAAAGACAGAAGCGCGAGATCCGGGCATCCTGCAAGAACCAGACGGGACGAGTTATATCGTCTTTGGAACCTTCGACTACTACATCGCTCGCCTCAATGAGGATATGATCTCGCTGGCTGAACAACCGCGATTCATTCAAATCAGACAGCCACAGGGACCGTACGGCAAAGGCAAAACGGACGATAAGCCCTTCTTGCATCGGCGGGGAAACAAGTACTACCTTTCGTGGGGATGCTATTATGCGATGTCCGAATCGCCCTATGGGCCCTACGAGTGCAAGGGCTCGATCATTCAGGCGGATCGCGTAGCGCCTGAATTCCGGGATGTGAGCAAATGGAAAGGCCCCACGATGATTCCCGCTCAGGGGGCTCCGAAGGATTGGTTGACTTTCGACCGTCATGGCTCGTTTTTCGAACTTTTTGGCCAGTGGTACTTCATTTGCAACGACCAATCACAGCCGGGGACAAGCCCGTTTTTCAGGGATTCCATCCTTTCCTACGTGCGGTACAGGGAGAACGGAGAAATCGATCCCATCAGGATCACAACGACCGGAGTTGGACAATACGACGCGCAGAAAGGAATGGATGCGGCGGATTTCTTCAAATCGAAGGATGCTCATATTCGGGAGAAACCCGACGGATCGTTCGAAGTGTGCGCCCTGAAGAACGGCAGCTACCTGGTCTACCCCAAAGTTCGCAATCTGCGGCCGGACTCCAAGCTCGTTGTCGAGGGACGTTTGATCAGCTCACAAGGGTTGCTGATTGAGGTTCGTCGCGGCACACCCACAGGTCATGAGATCGGGAAAATCAAGATCGCGCAAGGCGCGGCTCAGAAACAAGCAAGTTGGACAATCCCGTTACGGAATGTGAGGGAGACCGAGGACATCTGCCTGATCTTCCGCGGTGGGCCGAGAGAATCAGTTGGCATCGATCATTTGAGCTTTGTCTAATCCATAAATCCGCGGGAGTGTATCGAGCCGTGGTTGCCAAAGAGACAGGATTATGAATCACACTCGGATGTGACCTCTTCACCCGTTGACGGACGCAGGGGGCGGCAACGCTTCATTGTGAAACTCGCGAGCGGCCTCGGCGCGGCATGACGGACGACCGTCCAGGGATGTTCAGTCGGGACGGAAGCTGTTGTGCGGTGTTGTTCCTCCGCCGGGAATACGCAGACTGTGCATCACGACTGCCTAGATGTCGAGATTCTTGACATCTAGTGCATTGTCTTCGATAAATTTCCGGCGGGATTCCACGTCTTCACCCATGAGCGTGGTGAAGATGGCGTCGGTTTCGGCGATGTCCTCGAGCTTGACGCGCAGCAGAGTGCGGCGCTCCGGGTCCATGGTGGTCTCCCAAAGCTGCGTAGAGGTCATCTCGCCCAGGCCCTTGTAGCGCTGTACCTGATAGTCTTTCTTGCCTTGCTCGACGATGTAGGCGAACAGTTCGCGGGCGGTCTGCTTTTCGACGGGCTCGCGAAGAACGCGCGCGGCGCGGCGGGTCTGTGAGGTTTCGGCGCCGTCACCTTCGCCAGGTCCCTCCGTGGCGGACTCGGTGCGGCTGGCAGCCTTGTCGGAGTACTCGATGAGGAAGGGCGGCTCGAGATACTGCTTGATGAGGGAGTACTTGGCCATCATCTGGCGAAATTCAGGACTGGAAGCCAGAGTCCAGTCGATGCAGCGGGTGGCGCCCTGGGCGTCGGTGAAGCAGATGGACCAGGTGTGGTGCTCCTCGTCTTCGAGCGGCTTGCCGAGTTTGAACTGGAACTCGTCGGCCAGACCAGCCAATTGAGCGTAGAGCGCGGCCAGCTTTTCCGGAACCTCACCGCCATTCTTGGAGGTGAAGTCGGCGCGGTGCGTGAGCTCGGCGCGAGCCAGCAGCTCGGTAAGCTTCTCGTTGCGAATGCGCTTGTCTACTTTTTCGACAAAGCCGAGGTACTCGTTGAGCGTGGACATGAAGCGGGCCAGTGTGGCCGCCTCAATGAGGGCCGCGTTCTCACCGTGATGCACAATCATGCCCTCGCAGGCGCGGTTGACCATGACACGCACAAACTCGCGATCGTCCTTGATGTACTGCTCGAAGCGGCCCTTCTTGATCTTGTAGAGCGGGGGCTGGGCGATGTAGATGTGATCGCGCTTGATCAGCTCGGTCATGTGGCGGAAGAAGAAGGTGAGCAGCAGAGTGCGGATGTGGGAGCCGTCGACGTCGGCGTCGGTCATGAGGATGATCTTGCCGTAGCGGATCTTGGCAGCGTCGAAGTCATCCTTACCGATGCCGCAGCCGAGAGCGGTGATCATGGCGCGAATCTCTTCATGGCCGAGCATCTTGTCGTAGCGCGCCTTCTCGACGTTGAGGATTTTGCCTTTGAGGGGCAGGATGGCCTGGAAGCGGCGATCGCGGCCCTGCTTGGCGGTGCCGCCGGCGCTTTCGCCCTCGACGAGATAGAGCTCGCAGCGGTCGGGATTGCGCTCACTACAGTCAGCGAGCTTACCAGGCAGTCCGGTACCGTCGAGGGCCCCCTTGCGGCGGGTCAGGTCACGAGCCTTGCGTGCGGCTTCGCGGGCGCGGGCGGCCTCGACGGCCTTGTTGATGATGCGCTTAGCGACGGGTGGGTTCTGCTCGAGGAAGGCGCCCAGGCGCTCGTTGACAAAGGCCTGAACCGTGCCGGCGATGTCGGAGTTGAGCTTGCCCTTGGTCTGGCCTTCGAACTGGGGCTGTGGAAGCTTGACGCTAATGACGGCCACCAGGCCCTCGCGCACGTCGTCACCGCTAAGGTTCTCCTTCATGTCCTTGAAGAGACCCAACTGCTGGCCGATGGCGTTGATGGTGCGGGTAAGCGCAGTGCGAAACCCGGAGAGATGCGTGCCGCCGTCGATGGTGTTGATGTTGTTGGCGAAGCTGAAGACGGTCTCCGAGTAGCTGTCGTTGTACTGCAGGGCGATGTCGATATCAACGCCGTCGCGCAGGGCTTCCATGACGATGGGCTTGTCGTGGAGTACCGTTTTGCCGCGGTTGAGGTGCTTGACGAACTCGGCGATGCCGCCGGCATAGCGAAACTCGGCGCGGCGGGCTTCGCCGGTTTTGGGGTCGGCGGTGCGCTCGTCGGTGAGGGAGATCTCGAGGCCTTTGTTGAGGAAGGCCATCTCGCGCAGGCGCTGGGCCAGAGTATCGTAGTTGAACTCAGTGGTGGTGAAGATGGATTTATCGGGCAGGAAGTGGACTTTGGTGCCGCGGCGCTTGCTGGTGCCGGTGCGGCGCAGATCGCCGGCGGGGAGACCGCAACTGAAGTCCATCTCCCAGGTGTGGCCGTCGCGCCAGATTTCGACGTTGAACTCCTGGCTGAGAGCGTTGACGCAGCTCACACCCACCCCGTGCAAGCCCCCGGAGACTTTGTAGGTGGAGGAGTCGAACTTGCCGCCGGCGTGCAATTTGGTGAGCACGACCTG
>JAKABE010000054.1:0-5957 GCA_021801945.1 Acidobacteriota bacterium | reverse complement strand
TGAACGGCGGGCAGACGTTCGCCGTTGGTCAGATCCATCATGTCAACGGGAATGCCACGGCCGTCGTCGGTCACGGTGATCGAGTTGTCGACGTGGATAACGACTTCGATCTTCTTTGCAAAGCCGGCAAGGGCCTCATCGACGGAGTTGTCTACGACCTCGTAGACGAGGTGATGCAGGCCCATCTCGCCGGTGGAACCGATGTACATGGCCGGACGAAGGCGTACCGCCTCGAGGCCTTCCAAGACCTTAATATTTTCGCCGGTATAGCTGCCATTCTCACCGGCGAGTGGCATGCCGCCAAGGACTTCAGTTGCCATAGGATTCCATTCGCGGGGCTATTGAGTTGAGGTTCAAAGGACACCAGGCATGGGCATCGTCCACGGCCCGAAGGTCGAGACTAACCGATTGAAAGACGGGGGCTTTACGCGCATTTCCCTCTGTCTATCTTACCATGCCGGGAGGGTGTGGAAGAAGAGCCGATGGAGGGCCAGTTTGGAGATAACATGTCCCCAAAGGTTGCAGTCCGCATTGATTTTGCGGGAGTTATGTGCGAGACGAAGCCTGTACTCATCAAGCCGACCCACAACGGAAGAGCCTGGAGGAGAGATGAAAATGATTACTATTGAGTGTTACGGCGGGGGGGTGAAGTGGGTAACCGGAGCGGTTATCAAAGATGTATGCCAATGAAAAATATGTACTTATTTGCATTATTGGACTATGATCCCGGAGAGTGCGGGGATGTGTGACCGTGCGATTTCAAATTTCCTGAGGTTACTCATGATGAAACTTGCCGTTCGCTTCTTTGCGATGACCGTTGTCTGCGCAGGATTGGCTGCTGCCTCCGTCTCCTCCGGAACCGTGCCAGCCCTGACGAACCACATGGCGGCGACCGCCAGCGTCCCCGGTCCCATGCTGCCGGTACCGCTTTGCGGGCCGAACATTCCAACCTGCAAGGGAAAACTACTCCCCCGCTAGGTTTCGCAGCAGCAGCAAGATAGCACGAAAGTGCCATACGGCAGTTACGCTTTTGTGGTTGAGAGGCATGGTGATTGGCGCTATGCTGGGGTTGCTCCAGATAGCGTGGACTATCACCAATGGTTCTCAGCCCAGCGATGTCCGTAATGAGTGTGGTGGAGTTTCTCCTATGGGCCGCGCTTGGTCTGTTCTTCTGGAAGAAGAAACTGGGTAGACGTTTTCCGTCGATGGGCGGATATCTGGGCTTGCACGTTTTCTCTACGCCCGTTCTGCTGGGTCTGTTGTACATTCAAGAGCAGCCATGGGGGCGGGGTTATTTCGAGGGTTACTTTTACGCGTACTGGGGGGTATATGTCGCGAGTGCGGTGTTGGTGTTTCTGATCTGCATCGAGATCTTCCGCGTTGCGCTGTCGCCGTTCCCAGGGCTGATGAAGTTCGGAATCGTGATTTTTCGCTGGGCGATTCTGGTGTCGTTGATTGTGACCTTCTCGACAGGCGTATCCTTTCATCGCGGGGCGCTGTTCCTTCCCGGTGTCGCGTTGGGCTTGATGCGCTCGGTGAGCATTCTTGAGATGTGCCTGGTGGCATTTCTGTGCCTGAGCATGAATGCACTGCGGCTCACGATCCGGGACATTCCCTTCGGGATGGCGTTGGGTCTCGGGGTCATGTCGGTGAACGAATTCGTTGTTGCCAGTCTGGCAACGGCGTCGCGGTTTCCGATGAACGGGCCAGTGCAGCTCACCTATGAGGCGCTGATCCTGGTGTCGTTAGGGGTTTGGCTTGTCTACTGCATACTGCCCGAGCCGGTCCGCAAGCCCATTACGATGCCGGCGAACTCGACGATCTATCGTTGGAATGAGATTGCTTCCGCGTTGGGGCACACGGGAACCCAGGTGGCCGTGCAGCAGCCCGCCAACAGCTTCTTCCTGACCGACGTAGAGAAGGTGGTGGAGAAAGTGCTTACACGCAACCTGAAGGGACGGCAGTCCGAGCTGTAGGAAGAGGGATCAGAGCGTTTTCGCCTCACTCGTGGACATTGCAGCGTGGTGCGCGGTTTGCTTTTCTTGAGGAAGAGCTGACGTGAACGCACTGCGCATGTCAAGAGGAGAATCGAAATTGCTGAAGGGGTGAGAACCGCAACATGCAAGGACAAATGCCACGGCCTGGGCCGTGGCATTTGCTTTTTGAGCCAAGACTACTCGGCGGCGAGTGGCTCGACCGAGGCAAAGCGTCCGTGGCGGCCGCGATCTGTGAACTTGACGCGGCCTGAGACCTTGGCGAAGAGGGTGTCGTCGGAGCCGATGCCGACATTGAGGCCGGGCTTGATGCGGGTACCACGTTGGCGCATGATGATCGTGCCGCCGTTGACCAGTTGACCGGCAAAAGCCTTCACGCCCAGCCGCTGGGCATTCGAGTCGCGTCCATTTGTGGAGCTGCCTCCACCTTTCTTGTGTGCCATTGCCGAATCTCCTTCTTGAGCTAGCTGTCAGCCTTCAGCCGTCAGCTCTCAGACAGTTCGTTGCTCAACCCACTCTCTCCACCCGCGCACGGAAAAGCTGAAGGCCGAGAGCTGATCGCTTACGCCGTGAACGTTTTGCCGTCGGCCTCGATGGTCTTGATGCGCACTTCGGTAAAGTTCTGGCGGTGTCCCTGGAGCTTCTTGTACTGCTTCTTGCGCTTGTAGTGGAAGACCAGGACTTTCTCGCCACGGCCTTCGCCCAGGACTTCAGCGGTGACCTTTGCCGTGGATGGCTTGGCCAGGGTTCCAGGCTCACCAGAGACCGCGAGAACATCGCTGAACTCGACGGCCTGGTTCTCGGACGGAATGCTTTCGATCCTCACTACGTCGCCCGGCGCGACGCGATACTGCTTGCCGCCTGTGCGAATCACTGCGTACATGACAAACCCTCCAGCGCCTCGACATCTGCGCGGCGCATTACCTCGAACTCGCTGTCTGCCTGGGGCGGAACCAGAGGTAAACCGCATCGGGAAGCGGGCCGCAACACCTGGAGGATGGCAGACCCGACAAATCCCCGCACACCCGATCGGGGTGCGCACTCGCCAAACTCCTTGATTTTATCGTTAAGCGTGGCTTTGGTCAATTTGCCAGCGAGCGGTCACTGCGGCGGCGTTCAGCCGGCTTGGAGCGCCTCGCGTGCAGCGGCAAGAGTGACCTCGATTTCAGCAGCGCCATGGGCCGTGGAGAGGAATGCAGCTTCGAACTGTGACGGCGGCAGCCAGACGCCCCGGTCGAGCATGGCGCGGTGGAAACGGCCAAAAGCGGCCGTGTCTGATTTTGCGGCCTGCTCGTAATTGGTCACCGGGCCCAGGGTGAAGAACCAGGTCCACATGGAGCCGATGCGGTTTGTAGTGAGCGGAATGCCTGCGCGGGCGGCCTCAGCCGCGACACCTTCAGCAACGGCGCGGGCCGTGGAATCAAGACGCGGGTAGACCTCGGCGGCGTGCTCCTGGAGATAGGCGATGGTGGCAAGGCCTGCGGCCATGGCGAGCGGGTTTCCGCTGAGGGTTCCGGCCTGGTAGACGGGACCGAGCGGCGCGAGCAGGTCCATGATCTCACGCTTGCCGGCGAAGACGCCTACGGGAAGGCCGCCGCCTACGATTTTGCCCAGCGTGACGAGGTCGGGTGAAAGCGAATAAAGCTCGCAGGCGCCGCCCAGGGCCACGCGGAAGCCGGTCATGACCTCATCGACGATGAACAAAGCCCCGTGGCGCGCGGTGAGAGAGCGCAGGCCGGCGAGGTAGCCGGGAGCCGGAGGAATGCAGCCGGCGTTGCCGACGATGGGCTCGACGATGATGGCGGCGATCGCATCCGGGTGAGCCGCGAAGGCGGCTTCAACGGCGGCGAGATCGTTGTAGGGCAAGGCGAGAGTGAGGTGGGCAATCTCTTGGGGCACGCCCGCGGAGCCGGGAATGCCGAAGGTGGCCACGCCGGAGCCGGCTTTGACCAGCAGGCCGTCGGCGTGGCCGTGATAGCAGCCCTCAAATTTGACAACGATCTTGCGGCCTGTGGCGGCGCGAGCCAGGCGAATGGCCGACATGGTGGCTTCGGTCCCGGAGCTGACGAAGCGGAGCTTGTCAATGCAGGGATAGCAGGCCAGGATGCGCTCGGCGAGATCGCCTTCGGCGGCCGTGGAAGCGCCGAAGCTCGAGGAGTTGCGGGCGGCGCGCTCAATGGCTTCCACGACGGGAGCAAAGGCGTGGCCGAGGATCATCGGACCCCAGGAGCCGAAGTAGTCGATAAAGCGGTTGCCGTCGGCGTCAATGAGGTAGGCTCCGTGAGCGCGCTCGATGAAGGGCGGCGCGCCGCCGACGGCGCGAAAGGCGCGAACGGGCGAGTTGACGCCGCCGGGAAAGAGGCGCTCGGCGCGCGCCTGAAGTGCCTGTGAGCGGGTGCGAATCATGGTGGGTTCAGTATAAAGTGGGCGCTAACCATCCGCTTCGTCAGGCGGCTTCAATCATACTGTGGTTCGCGGTCGGCCTTCATTGCGCGCCTGGCCCAGATGCGCGCAAGCTGGAACAGCGCGAGAACGTCGATGGATGCGCCAATCCCTGCGCAAATGCCCCGGCAGGTGTCGTTTGGAGCGGGGGTGAGATGCAGCAGCGACAAGAGCGCACCCGGCCAGGCGGCGGCGCTGGCCAGATCGATTTGGGCCACGACCAGCAGGGAGATGAGGATCGGCAGAGATTTTTTCGGACTCCAACAGTCAAGCGGAAGCATTAGATTTCCTTTCAAGAGCGAGGGTCGCAGGCGCAGCGGCGGCGAAGGAACCAGAAGAGCAGGATGACAGCGCAAACAAGCAGCAGAATGCGCAGTCCTTCGAAGACCGGATGGCGATGACCGAAGCCATGCTCATCAAAGAGCGTGGGCAGAAGGCCGAAGACAAGACAGAGATTGCCCGCGGCGCAAATGCGGCGGGACTTGGGATCGAGTTGAAGGTGAGGCAGGCACATCGTGAGACTCCTTGCCGAGGACTAGTTTTTGAAGCGGTACCAGAGCATGAAGGCGATCTTTGCCGCACCCATGGCGTAGATCACGGAGATCAGGTCCCAGGGAACAAGGTGCTGGACGAGCAGGCGGTACTCGAGCAGGGCAAAGAGGGTGAGCATTCCGACAATTGCCGCGGCGCTGGTCGAGCGGCGTTGATGTTGGTGGAACCTTTCGTCGGCAATGTGGTCGAGCATGAGGATGCGGTTGAGAACGGAGTCGATCATGCGTTCTTCTCCAGTTGAAAAATCTCATCGGTAGGGCAAGCAAAGATGCGCGCGAAGGTCAGCGCCAACTCCAGGCTGGGAACATAGCGGTCGCGTTCGATGGCGTTGATGCTTTGCCGCGAAACGCCGGCGGCGAGGGCCAACTGCTCCTGGGTCCAGCCAAGGGCGACGCGGAGTTCCTTCACGCGATTGATAACAGTCGAAGCCATGTAAAGCAGACTTTCCAAATCAAAGTAACTTGGAATGGTTTGAATGTCAAGTATACTTTCCAATCTTCATTTTGCTATGGCGCGCTCGAGGGATCGGAGGGTATGCAAATGTGGTTTTATCCTTCGCAAATCCTGCTAAAATCTAGCTTTCAGCGATTCCTGCATTCACTTCATGCGCAGAAGGCTTGTATCGTGCCTCAAGAGCCCCCACCCAAATCCGTGAGCTACTCCGATGCCGGGGTGGATATCGCACGTGGCAGCCGCGCCAAGGACCGGATCAAGTTCCTGGCGCAGAAAACCTTTAACCGCAATGTGTTGGGAGGGATCGGGGGGTTCGGATCGCTCTTCCGGCTGGACTCGCAGAGGTGGAAGAACCCGATCCTGGTGAGCTCGGCCGATGGGGTAGGCACAAAGCTGAAGGTGGCCTTTGAGTTGGGGCAGCACCACACGGTGGGTGCGGACCTGGTGAACCACTGCGTAAACGACATCGCGGTGCAGGGGGCAACGCCGCTGTTTTTTCTGGACTACATTGCGAGT
>JAKABE010000053.1 GCA_021801945.1 Acidobacteriota bacterium | reverse complement strand
AAGCAAATCAGAGCCGCGATTCACAACAAAACGGATGCCCCACACGAGGGCCACAAGGAATGAAAGCAACAGGATAAGGAGGACAATCGCGCCAAACTGAGCGTGATTCCGACGGTGACCAACAAGGGGCAGATGCGCTGGAAGGTCTTCTCCGGAGCGCTGAACGCGAAGATCATGATTGGCTTCATGAAGCGGCTTGTGCATGGACGGCAGAAGCGAGTTTTCCTGATCCTGGACAACCTGCGGGTCCATCATTCGAAGGCGGTGAAGAAATGGCTCGGGGAAAACGCAGACAAGATCCAGGTGTTCTATCTACCCAGCTACTCGCCGGAACTGAACCCCGACGAGTTGCTCAATGCCGATCTCAAGCAGAGGGTGACCAAGGTTGCCCCAGCCCGAACGAAATTGGCTCTGACGCGTACCGCCGTCAGCGTCCTGCGCAGCATACAGAAACAGCCCGGCAGAGTCGAAAACTACTTCGGGCACAAAGATGTATGTTATGCCGCCGCCTAGCAATACTTCAGAGCTGGATCAATATGCAAAGTGGGCGGTGTCTCGATCTGCCCCTCATTCGGATCCCTTGCCGTCCCCGTCATACACCAGCCGAACCGCGCCCCCGTTCATCCCCAGCAGCTCATCGTCCGGGTTGTAGCTGAAGCTCTCTCGCTGAGCCGCTTCAGTCATTTCTTAGGTACAAAACATCAGGCATACACCTGCACGAGACTTTAACCTTCTCTGAGGCGCCTCCTCGTTTCATTGGATGACGGGACGTCAAGGAACCATGTGTGAACGTAGCCCCTCGTACGAGAACAGACCAGTTGGTCCCGACTTTCCGGAATGTTGCGGGCGGAACAGGTATCGCACAAAGAAACCCGCCGTCTGGTTGTTGTAGTCGCGGGTGTTATTGAAGGCAGTAAACCCACCTGCATACCATGATCCTTCGATATGATAGGAAGCTTCACCGGTCAAATTGTAATTGGAGCCCACAATCGTTTGTGCGGCATACCTCAAGTTATTCGACTCCACTTCCAGAACAGGATCGAGCGGGTAATAGGGTGAGCTGGCCTCCTGAAAGCCCTGAATTCCGAAGGCTCCCACTATCTTGTAATGCCATTTCCAGCCGTAGTGACCGTCCCAGGTGAACGGAACAGTTGCCAGCATGTAGGCCTGCGGACTGAAATATCCGCCCTGTCCATACGTGAAGTGCCATAGGTTGTGCGCATAGTGCATGCCGAAAAGATTTACGCCCAGCGTCAGGTGGCCGCGATCCGGCACATCCCACACGCGCCAATAGGCGCCGGCATCACCGTCAATGCGATGATTCGTTTCGACATGCTTGCCCGTGATGTACTGGCCACCGGCGCTGATATAGTAGCCCGAATTCCCCATCGACTGCCCAAACTGCAGCTCGAATGAGTTCGCCACTACGCCGCCCCAAATATTCCCGGGGTAGACATTGCTGATCGACGCTGGATCGCGCAATCCCGAGTAAGAAAGCTGAGAATCTTTCACCGCTTCACGCGAGAAGGAAAACGTGAACGGACCGTTCCCCGGCTGCCAGCGGAGTCGTGCGGTCGCATTTGAAACCAGGAACCCATACGGGGTATAGCCAATGGCGGCTCCGAAAGTATTCGTCGTCAGTTGGATTGCCCCGCCCACACCCGCGGCATTCTGTTGCGGTGGCGGCGTCGTTGGTGCGGTGATTTCACTGCCCAGCAGCTCCGGCGTTCCGCCCGGACCAATCACCGGAACCTGGGCGGCCTGTCCGGAATCGAGGAACACAGGATTCACGATCAGCGAGAGCCGCGCGGCAGTCCCGAGCGGCATCGTAGCCTCGATCGGCGCATCGAACGTGTTGAGCTCGTCGTAGCCGGGGTTGCCGTTGCGATGGTTCAGAAAGGCTGTTCCACCAAGCCAGCCGCTATAGCCGCTCTCAATGCTGCTCAATTGCTCCCGCGCCACTTCGCGCGCCGACTTTTGCCTGGGATGCACCGGACGCGCATATGGCCCGTGCAGTGGCGGCAGATTCTCCTGCATCAACTGCGAATCGCTTGCGCCCAGCATCGGCTGCGCTTCCGCCATTTCATTGCCTTGGCCTGCAAACGGCGAGGCCGGACGCACGTAGTACAAGTTCGTCTCCGCGGTCCGCGGATAGGGGGCCTTCTGGCTAAGCAGCAACCGCGGTTGCACTTGACGATATTGCGATCTGATGCTTCCGGCGTTTCCCGGATGCTGCGCCTGCGCGAGCTCCCGATGAGTTCGGCGGACCGCTTCCTCCCGCTGGACATTTTGCCCTTTCGTGCGCGAGGCCTGAAACGTGCTTTGCTTCTCCTGAACCGGCGCTGCCGCAAGCTCCCCGCCCGCCTGCAGATGGGACGGCTGAGCCGAAGCCGCCGGGCCCAAGGCCGAATTCGCCCTCGAAAACCCTGTCGACGCTCGCTGCTCGGCCGATAAGATCACCGGAGCTGTTCCCATGTAGTACGGATCAGGCCCATATGGCTCGCTGCCGTTATTGGTCGCCACCTCGGGGTTCGGATTGCGGTAGCCCGGCAACGGGATGTAGTTTGAATTGCTCTCGCCCTCGTTTGGATTCAGCAGCGCCGCCAGCCCGCTCGCCCGTGCCAGACGATTCATTTGCGGCTGATCCATTTCGTGCGCCAGCTCCGTCGCCGGATTCACCTTGGGCAGGACGTGTAGCGTTGCCTTCCAGTAAGCTGCGGCGCGCGCATCATTCCCGATGGCTCGCTCAAAGCGGGCCGCCGCGGCCAACACTTTTGGGCTCCGCGGATATTTCTGCAATCCTTCTCGCAACCACACCTCGGCCTGCTTGCGGTTCTGCGCCGCCAGCGCCGCGCCAACCATCGCGCCGTAATCACCGGCCGAAGTATCGCTTTGATCGATCGATCGATACAAGCGAACCGCATACTTCGGTTCTCCGGCCTGCAGATAGCCTCCGGCCAGGGCCTTGATCACCATCGGATTTCCCGGAAATGAACGCTGAACCGCATGCAAAATGGCAAGTGCCTTGTGCGTATCCCCCATCTCGGCATCGCGTCCCGCGCGCTTCACCGCCCAGACAGTCCATATCTTCTGCACCGTTCGGCGCTGACTGGCGTTCAGGTCTGTCCGATCCCCCAGGTTCATCAGCGTGCCGTAGAGATCACGATTGCTGCCCGTGTTATAGAGAACCCACGCATCCTGAATCTCAACACCGGCAGGTGGTTCCATATTCTTCGCGCGATAGCGCTGCTGAATCCGGTTAACAATCCCCATCGCAATCGGAGCGTTGCCTGTCGCCGCGTAAATCTCCGCTTCGGTCTGCTGAAAACTCACATGCTCATCAAGCCGGGCATGCACTGCAGGCGGGATCTGTCTCAGCTCCGCGAGACCGTCGGCATCACGGCCTGACTCGTGAAGACCCGCAAGCAACGCCTGCCACGCACTGAGCTGAGTCGGATTTTTCGTGAGGATCGACCGGTAAATGGACCACGCACGTTCCGTATGTCCCATATCCAAATCGAGTGACGCGCTTTGGAGCTGCAACGAGATCGGCGCCGCCCGGCTCCTGCTCGTATAAGTACCGACTGCGCGGTCCAGAAACTCCTGCGCGAAATCATAACGCTTCTGCTTCCGGTAGATGCTGGCCAGCAGAGCCAGAAAATCGGGATCGCCAAGTGCTTTGTTATAGACAACTGGCGGCATTTGCTCCACGACGGCAATCGCATGCGCATCGTGCCCCGTCTGATGTTCGATCGATATCAGGCCCTGCCAGGCCCGCAGATTGCTGGAGCTTGCCTGCAATGCATCGTGATAGATTTCCGCGGCCTGTTTGTAATCCTTGTCGCTAACCAACAAGCCGGCGTATTGCATGCGGTCTTTCATCGCTTGGCTGCCGGGCAAATCCAGCGCCTCGGCCAACGCCCGTCGCGCTTTCGCGGGCTCACCCATCCGCGTATACACCGCCGCAAGGTTCTGCAAAAATTGCGCATCTCGCGCAAGCTCTGTGCGAACCGGCTCCGGAAACTGCCTCATGGTTGCAAGCGCCCGCGCCGGGTGATCGGCTTGCGCTTCCGCCGCGAACAATCCCCGCCATGCCGAAAGAGACTTTGGCTCGGCTTTCACCAGTTCTTCGTAAAGACCGGAGGCCTGCTCCGGCTCTCCGGCCTTCATATAAACGCCCGCCAGACCTTCCAGTGCCGTGGTGTTGCCGGGCCGTATCTTGAGCGCCTGCGAGAAGTGCCGCTGTGCCGTCTCAAGCCGGTTGGCGGCAAGAGCATCGGTCCCCTGTTGAACGGCATACCAGAAGCGCGATGTCATCAGTGCCTCTGCCACAAAATGCTTTGGCAGACCGTCCCGCTCCGCCTGTGAAAAGAAGCTGATCGCGCCGGCAAAATTCTGCTTCTTCATCTGCACGAAACCCAACCCGGCCAGTACGCGACTGTTATTCGGCTCCTCGCGGTGAATCGCCTCGAACTTCCGTTCAGCCTGCCCGGTATGATTTGCCGCCAGGGCTGCGAATGCCGCCTGTTCGGCTGGAGTCCGCGCCAGTCCTGCACGTGAGGTTGATCTCGCACTGGAAATCTCGGTCTCCCTCAACGCCGCCGCCAGTTGCCTGTCTGGATGGGTCTTGAGGTATGCCCGGATCGTCGGAATATATGCCGGATTCCGCACGCTGTAGAACAACGCCTGCCGCAATGCCTCCTGCGCCGTCGCACTCTTCGGATGGTTCTCGAGAATCCGAATACCCTCGGCACGCGTCCGCGGATCGTAAGTCAGGTTGCGTCCCAGATCAATGGCGTATGCATTGTTTCGCGGGAAACGCGACACCAGGGACCTGAGGCCCTGGATCGCGTCGGCACGCATTGAAGGAATCGCGGCCTCGGTGTCGTAATACGCCTGGGCCCAGTTGTCGGGCGGGTGATTGCCGAATGCCCGGCGATAAATCTCGACTGCCTGGCGAGGATGCCCCTCCTGCGCCAGATGTGCCGCACGCGCGATCTGAGAACTCTCATCCTTCTCGCTTTGCGTTGCCTCAATCTTTCCAAGCTCCGAATTGTCAGGCGCAAGCTGTTGAAGACGCTTTACATACTTTTCTGATTCGGCCTGATTGCCTCGATACTTTTCCCATCGCGCCAGCCCCGCAATGGCCTGCACATTATTGGGATCCACTAGCAGAACCTGCTTCCAAACCTGAGCTGCAAGATTGGGCTGCCCCGCGGCTTCGAGCTTCTTTGCCTTCTGAACCAGCATTTGCTCTGCCCCCGAGTTCGTCTGAGCGAGCATCTGCACGGGGCCGGCCGCGAAAAATGCTGCAACCGTCAGAAAAAGTACCAATTGCCGCACGATCAATCTCATTTGCGATTCCATTTCACCCACAGATTGCCGTTACGACAAAACCCAAAACGATGCGCCAGCCATCCTTCGGCAAACAAGGCAAGGTTCTGGTCGTAGTAATGCGATGGGTTTCCGTACAGACCGTTCTTTGGATTCACCTCTGCAACAAGCCGCGACTGTTGTATATCGAATGCCTTGCGATGGCCGAGTGCCTGCAGATACGGACTCACCGCGGCCGAAAATCCAACCGGACCGTTCGCCTCCAGCACTCGGCCCGCGGGCGTCACGCTTTCCGGAGGAAACATATGTTTATTCAGATAAGTTGACATACCCCACAAAGCATCAAGCGTTGCCCTGTACCCCGGCGTCTCAGGATTGGTCATACCCACCCACAGGTACACGCGTATGGCGTCGAAGCTTCCTTCCGGCGCCCTCTTTGATTCACTAGGCAGCTCGGCGGCAACGAAGCCGCCCTTGGGCGAGTACCTCACCCAGTTCAGGCAGAAGCCCGTCGGCGATGCCGCCTTAACAAGCTCCGGGATATGGGCCGCGATAGCGCCCCACGGTCCGGAAGGATCCGCATGGACAAGCGCCTCGACCACAGGCAGTGGTACATAACTGGGATTGAGCAGCCATTGATCCGCATCGCGGTCAAAGCCCACCTTGCCCGGCAAAAGCATCGGTCCAAAGCCCGGCAGCACGGCAACTTCCTTGCGCTCGATCCGTTCGGCGAGAAGCATCCCCATCGCTGTATAGCGCGGTTCGTGCCACAGCCGGCCCGCCTGCAGCAACGTATAGCTGATCCAAAGATCGGCGTCTGCGGCAGGGTGAGGATCGAGCACCGACCACTTCCCGCTGGATTGCTTTCCCCACTCCCACGCCGGCAGATGCGCGGTCAAATCCCCCTGGGCAAGATTGTTCTGTGTCCACGCCAGAATCTTCGCGAATTCGGGTCGATCATTCGCCACCAATGAAAAGAAGAGCGCGTAGGCCTCTCCCTCCGATGTCGTACGGTCGTGCACCGCATAGTCGATAACCCGGCCGCCAGGATCTACGAACCCGGCTTTGTATGCGCTCCAGAGCGGCCACGATTCCGCGCGGCACTCACCCGTGAGTCCGAGAATTATCAGAACCGTCGCGGCCACCAGACCGAGGATTGTACGCGAGCGTAGAATCACTGATCTCCCTGCAAACGTCGATGGGCGTATCCTCGCAGCCAGCTCCTCAGGATCACCGCCAGGAGCAATGCGATGATCACCACCATGAAGTCCACTAACCACGGCATGCGCATCAACCAGACGTTGATCGCCACCCACCACGGCAGGTGCCCAACGTGATAGTGGCGCGTGTGGATGTCAAACGACTGGAAGTGTTTGCCATGCAGTACAGAAACGCTTCCCGAAACCGCGCTCGATTGCGCGTCCTTCAGAAAGTCGGTCATCATCGGACCATAGTTCGCGTCGTTCTTTACATCGATGAGCACCAGGCTGCGGCCGCTGGCATACGGCGACTCAATGCCCTCGATGACCGCATCCGGGAAGCCGGAGATAGCCGCCTCGCCAGACGCGCCATCGCTTGCGCTTGCGCTTTTCCACCATGCGGGCTCCAGTCTCGCCAGAAATCCGCTGGTGCCGTGAACTGTAACACCGCTCTTTCCAATCCTGACCGGTAGAAATGCATCCAATCGTAAAATGCTGGCGCTGTCATGCCCGGTTGCAATCACCAGGAAGTTCTTCCTCGCTCCCCGATGCAACGCCTCCGGCCCGCCCACTGTCACGCCCATCGCCGGATAGCCGGTTTCCGAGGAGAAATGTCCCATCATCGTCAGATAGAGCTCAATCTCATTCACTGTCGGTGAATCCGGCAGAATCACTTCGCTGTGGCTCAGATCGGCGTAACGCGTGAACGGAAAACCGGCGTTCGCGAACAGCTCCAGGTTCGGCATCGCCGTCCAGTGCGGAAACGAGCCGATATTCATGTGCGAACTGCTCAGAATCGCGGCACGCATGTTGCCCGGAATCGTGTCCTCGCAGTGGCCGGTCTTATGCCACTGAAAAGCAATATTGAATGCGAGCGAATTCGAGAACGGCCGCAGATCGGCGATGGGTACCGCCAGCGCGGTCTTTTCGGTCTTCGACGCTTGCTTGCTTGGACGAAACGGCACCGACCCAAGGAACGATCCGTTGACTGAAACCGCCATCGTTGACAGCTTCCCCAGCGGAACCGGATTGTAGCGATACTCCAATACCAGCGGTATGTATTGCTTTGTCCCGTAATAAAGGTCCGGGGGCAGCCGGAAGTAGGTCTCAATCGGCGCTGCGCCATCGCCCTGCAGCGATGAAGCTGAATTGTAGTTCCACAACGCGACCTTCCGGCCGGTCATTGTCCAGCGCGGCGCATCGTCGGGTTTGCGTGGAGCTGGCAGCTTGAATCCCTGTACCGCGGCCGTTCTACCCTGCAATCCGTTCCATCCCAGCGCCACGGCCTGAGCCGCCTCCACCATCTGATCCGGCGTCCCCCCCGTCACGATCAGCACCTTCCCATAAGGGTCTGAAGGATTTGTCCGCACCGCGATGGTTGGTTCAATCGGCGTTCCCAGATCGAAGGATGAGGGCAACTGCGCGGGATTCGCCGCGATCACGACCACGTTGCCGGCAGGAATCCTTCCGATCGAAACCGGAAAGCGCATGGCCCCGGCGTTGTCCAGCATCCCAAAATACGAGCTGACGATCCCCGCTGCCTCCAGTTCCTTGGGGGTCGGCGCGGCGGCAAACGCAACCGGAATCGCCGGCGGCCGCGTAAGGGCCGGATCAAAGAACGGCCTCGGCAGAAATTTCAGATTGCTCGACAACGGCAGCAGATTCCCGCTCATCGTCAGGTTCGTCGTTGGTTCAATCCGGCTCCAAAGCACGGTGTTGGCCGGATCCTCGCACGCTGTTGTGTAATGCCCGATAAATTCAAAGTTCAGCTCGTTGCGCCGGACAAGAAGATCCGCGGGCAAATCAATGCTCTGACTTTGCAGTCCCGGCGGCGTGTTCTCCGACATTCGAATTGTCTGGATCAGATCGCCGTTGAGCATCACCTTGATCTGGCTCATGCTGGGGATCAGGCTCGGCGAAAAAGCATAGTAAAGACGCAATACTGCTTTGCGAACCAACTCGTCCTGCGGAAGGCTGAAGTACACCGGGTGAAACGACTCAACCCCGTGCATCTGAATTGCGCTCGACAATCCAAGATCCTTCAGCGTCGTCACGGTGGAGAACGTGCCTGCCTGCCCAGCCGGATTTCCTTTCCCCACGGGCGCATCAGCCACTGGCCGCATGGCCTCACTCTTTTTGTTTTGCGAGTACACGGGCATCGCAGCCGCTGCGGCGCTCAGCATCTCGGGCGCTGCCTGCTCCGCGCGCGCATGGCTGACCCCGCCCAGAACAAACGCGAGGAAAATGACGATCGCCGCGCTTGTCGAACTCAGTTCGGGTGCCGTCTTTTTCTTCCCCCCACGCGATCGTTTCGGCGCAAAAGCCGAAAAGGTCATCGCAATGCCACGCACGGAAAGAGCACAGATTCGCGCAAAACTGCGTAGCGGCCGATCCGCCTCGCGCGCTTCGCCCCACCCGATCCAGTTGTCCGCACGCGAATACAGAACCATGGTCAGCAACTTCTCTTGCATGATGGATAGAGGATCAAATCTGGCCCGCAATACATTCCCGTCTCTTTCGACAATCCGAGCAGGAAATGTGGCGTCGCTGAATCGCAGCGGGAAAATAATCTCGACTGACTGTCCCGCTTCGAACGCAGCGCTGCCTTGCGTCGTCAGCGCCACTCCTCCGCTCGATAGATCGATGGTTTCGCCGTTTACCGTCTGGCCTTCGACCCTGACCGCAACCGGGGCGTTGAAATTGACGCGGACGCTCTCGCGCATTTGCCGCGACTCACGCGCCACGGCATTCGCGGCCCCAAGAATGATCATGTTAAAGACCGTCCATAGTGCGTTCATTGCGATTGTGCCCGGATGATTCCCCTCCCACAAAAACTCAAGCCCCGGCACATGCACCATTCTCGGAATCACCATCAACAGCCCCAGCATATTTAGGCCCAGCAAAACCACAAACGGCTTCGCAATCCGGGAATCGTAATACGTCTCCTCGACCACACCGCCCTTGTCCGTGACGTTGAACTTACCCAGCTTCGGATTCACAAGTGCCAGCAGGGTCGGCAGCAGAATATAAGGTGCCAGCACCGTCTCGTAGATCTCATTCCAGAACGAATGACGATGCCGACCCTGGATCCGCGAGTTCGCCAGGTTCGAGAGGAATAGGTGCGGCAGCGCGAACACCATGATAGCCGCCCAGTATCCGGGAATATTCTTCGCTCCGAATAGCAGGTAGACCAGCGGAGCCGTGAGGAAAATCAGGCGCGGCAACGCATACAGAAAGTGCGACATAGCGTTGAAATAACAGAGCCGCTGCGGCCATTTGAGAGTCCGCGCAGCAAGCGGATTGTCCGTCCGCAATATCTGGATCATGCCGCGCGCCCATCTGACGCGCTGCTTCACATGCCCGGAGAGCCGCTCCGTCGCCAGGCCCGCAGCCTGTGGAATGTTGATGTAGGCTGTGTTCCAGCCCCGAATCTGCATGCGCAGTGACGTGTGCGCATCCTCGGTGACTGTCTCCACAGCGATGCCCCCGATTTCGTCCAGCGCCGAGCGCCGCAGCACAGCGCAGGAACCGCAAAAAAAGGTGGCGTTCCACAGATCATTGCCGTCCTGCACGATGCCGTAGAACAGCTCTCCTTCATTCGGGATCTCCCGAAACTGCCCGAGATTCCGCTCAAAAGGGTCAGGCGAATAGAAGTGGTGCGGCGTCTGCAGCATGCCCAGCTTCTCATCTCGCAGAAACCAGCCCATCGTGATCTGCAGAAAGCTGCGCGTCGGCACGTGATCCGAGTCAAAAATCGCCACGAACGGCGAACTCAGCTTTGCAATCGCCTGGTTGATATTCCCCGCCTTGGCGTGATCGTTGTTATCACGGGCTACGTAACCAAGACCCGCCTCTTCGGCGAACTCGCGAAACTCTGCACGATTCCCGTCGTCAAGAATGTAGACATGCAGGCGGTCCATCGGCCAGTCGATATTCAGCGCCGCGAGCGCCGTGTATCGCACCAGGCTTAGCGGCTCGTTGTAAGTCGGAACCAGCAGATCCACATGCGGCCAGCTATCCGGATCGTCGGGCATGGATACAGGCGAGCGCCGAAGCGGCCAGATGGTCTGGAAGAAGCCCAGAAATAGAATCAAGAAGGCATATGCTTCGGCTCCCACCAGCACCAGAACGAATATTGCATCAACGACCGAGTATTTCGACGCCGGGTTCTCGAAGAAACCCACCACCGTGCTGATGCGCCACACTCCGTAACGGAATGTCGCAAACAGCGACATAATAATCATCGTCAGGGTTACCAGGTAGGACTTGGAGACACGCCCCATCCAGATGGCCATGCCTATCAGCACCGCGCCCAGAAACGCCTGCTGTTGCCAGGTCAGAGGCATCGCCCCAAGGTAGATGAGCGCGGCTATCCCTGCCGCTGTCAGCCCTGTCCGCAATATCTTGAAACCGAAACCGCTCTCGGACTCTCCCTCCTTCCAGAGGTCCGTTCCCCTCATCGTTCACTCCAACGCGGTAAACGAGCTGCGCTTGCAAGACCTCGGACTGTGGTCTGAACCCACTCCGCCAGGACCTGGAAGTCCTGCGCGACTCCACTTTCCGGGGCATAGTCGAAAACCGCCACACCATGAGCCAGTGCCTCATTCACAAGGCTGCTGTGCCGGACAACAAATGGCAGCAGACGGTTTCCGAAACGCTCCTGCATCATCTCTCGAATGTTCCGATGCAGCGCGATTGAGGAATCAAAGCGGTTCAGCAAGTAGTACAGACGCGGCGTCGGCCCAAAACCACTCTTTCGCTTCCTATCCATCACATCTTCGATCATCTGCAGGCTGAGCACCGATCTGGTATCCGGAACCACCGGCACAACAATGACAGGGTCCAGGGCAAGAACATGACGAAGCACCTCCACCGGATCACCGGCGACGTCCAGGATCATGCGCAGAGGTTCGCTCCCAAAACGCACCAGCGTGTTGTACACCTTTCGGCCTGACACCGAATTGCCGGAACACTCGTCCCTGCCCAGCGTGAGCACCCGCACCGGCGCATGCTCAGAATCGCTCGCAAACGTGCGCACCACGCCAGGCCGCGGTTCACCACCGCCGAAATAATAAGGCAGAACACCCGCCGGTGAAGTCTCCACCAATAAAGAGGATTCTCCGTCCCTGGCCAGCGCGCAGCCCAGATTGGCCGTCAGATTCGTCTTCCCGGCCCCGCCCGCCACCGATGCAAACACAAGAGGCGGATAGCTCAGCGACGATCCACCCTCAACCATCTCCCCTTCGTCCCGCGCGGTGGCGAACAGACCCTGCAGAACCGGCCATTGCAGGGCGGCATTCCCAACGGTAGCCTCCGACGGGATCGCTGCTGCCCCGGGCTGGTGGGACTCCGCCTGGCGCACCGGGACCACCTGTGGCCCCTCCGAACCCTCGGCTTCTACATCGGCGTCATAGGCTTTCCAGCGGCGATTTCCAGACCTGACCTCCGGGTCGCCATCAAGATGCCGCACGCGGATTGGCTCCTGTGCTTTCGCCGCCACCCCGCCTTCTGCCGTCGCGTCCTCTCCTTCCGTCGATGGCGCATCCGGCGCCTGCTCCACATGGCTGAAAGAACCAAGGCTGGCCTGTGGAATCTCGACGTCGGGCCCGGGCTTCTTCAGGCCCCTGCCTGCAGCCTGAATCTGGTCCTGCAGATGCGATTGGTGCCGTTCGGCGCTGAAATCGCGGTACTTTGCGCCGTCCAGATTCGCCCACGAGTAAAGCGTGGCGACATCCTCCGCGTGGCCGTTTTCGTCCGTCACTTTTTGGTTATTGTTACTTAAGTGTCCCACTCTGCCCTACTCCACTCCTCGTCTCACCAACCTGCGGCTGCTTGTCGAATTTCTTTTTGTGCTTCCCGCACATCCCGGCGCCATAGATTGCTAAGTACTTCCGGAATTATGTCGAATGGTGCTATATACGGATGGCTATTACACACTTTTGCGGCATGTATGATCCGAATTCTCCAATCCGGCACGTTGGACAGAATAGTTCCGCGTCCTCGGATAGAGAAGTTTTTTTCGCACGAGAGATAACTTTTATACTAACGGAAGTCATGATACCGCGATATACCTCTTTCGCTACCGATATTTGGTTACTCATCTCGATACCTCTCGGTAAACTCGGAGGAAGAGGCCGCCGTGGAACCCGGCAGCCTTTAAATAATGGATGTTGGAGAGATTTACTCGTTCTGCATTGGGAAGTGAGGTAGCGCCCCGGGGAGGCTGGGAGATGGTGCTGCATGAGGTGGTGAATCTGAAGAGGTGGTATGTGACCGCCGCGATCG